>JAITSM010000118.1 GCA_031287815.1 Prevotellaceae bacterium | reverse complement strand
GTGCCCGGTACAACTATTGCTACTTCTGCCGTAACGTTTACGCCGGCAACCATAACCGACGCCACAGGTTATCCCGGACTTTGGTGTCTCTATACCGGCAGTGATTTGTATATGGATGCCTCTCATCGTTGCATGGAACGTCAAAGCGGCGCAGGGAATTGGGAAGCGTGGATAAAAGATAGTAGAGATGATGAATTGTATAGAATTGTAAAAATGCCCGATGATAAATGGTGGTTAGCGCAAAATGTAAAGATAGCAAGATATGATGGTAAAACGATAGGTTCTGCCTATAGCGGTTGCACTAAAGATGATTGTGGCAGGTGGTATACACACTCGGTAATTTGCGCTTCTTATGCTGGAGGCACTTCAGGTACCAGTGGTGACGTACAAGGTATTTGTCCGCCTGAGTGGTTGTTGCCTAAAGAAACGGATTTCACAACACTAATACCTAAGATGGGCAATACGAACACTGCTGTAAGTGCTCTACGTCCATTGAATGCCACGTGCAAGCCAATAACAAATACATACGGGTGGGCTAGCAGGGCTAGCGTGAATGATGCGACTGCGTACGCAAACACGAATGAATGCTACTTGAGCCATCCCACGACCCTCGTCGTGATGATCACCGATTACCACAGTAGCACCGGCAATGCCTGTGACCGATGGCAGCTAGCCTGGCAAGGTGCAAATGCCGCCTCTGTACGGTGTGTACGCTATCTGTAAATATAACTAACATAATTTTATCCGAACGAAGCAAAAAACTGTTTTGAGCTGTTGCATAGCTTTCCCTCATTAGGGCTTCCCCCTCCACCTTTTAAAAACCATTCTCATGAAATACGAATTAGTTTATTCCACCGATTTTACGCAGACGCCGCTGTATAAAACAGTAGTAATGTTTGTCGGCGATTGTAACGAACTTATTCCAAAGATGACCTGCCAAGGGCGGAAGTTATTTGCCGGGCGTATTCGCTGGGAGTTGGGATGCGTGACGCAACTGTTGTTGCATGCGGCGGCGGCACGCGCCAACAAACGGCAGCATTTTATATCCCTCACGCAGCAGCATCTTCAAGTCGCCTGCGGGTTGCTGCAATGCTGCTGCGATTTAAAGTTCCTTCCGGCGCAGGCGTATGAAACGGTTGTTGCGCAGCTGCCGCCGGTAATGGCAGAGGTAGAAAGGTGATTTTTGCAGTTATTATTTGAGGTTACCTGCACTTGCAGTAGACTTGAAAACTGCCTTGCAGGGGTGCAAATGATTTGCAGTAGACTTGAAAACCGCCTAGCAGGGGAGCAAACGGTTTGCAGTAGACTTGAAAACCGCCTTGCAGGGGTGCAATCGATTTGCAGTAGACTTGAAAACCGCCTAGCAGGGGTGCAATCGGTTTGCAGTAGACTTGAAAACCGCCTTGCAGGGGTGCAATCGGTTTGCAGTAGACTTGAAAACCGCCTTGCAGGGCTGCAAACGGTTTGCAGTAGACTTGAAAACCGCCTTGCAGGGCTGCAAATGGTTTGCAGTAGACTTGAAAACCGCCTTGCAGGGGTGCAAACGGTTTGCAGTAGACTTGAAAACCGTCCCGCAGGGCTGCAATCGATTTGCAGTAGACTTGAAAACCGTCCTGCAGGGCTGCAATCGGTTTGCAGTAGACTTGAAAACCTTCCCGAAGGGGTAAAATCGACTTGCCGCTTGCGGCAATAGACATTATTCATTGTTCATTTATTATTTGATATTTTTTACCCAATCCATAATCCGTAAATCTTTTCTTATCTTTGCACCCTATGGGCAACAAGAATAAAGAAATAAAACAACTTCTTACTTCGGAGTACCGGCAAGGATTTGAGACCAACGTGGCGCAGGAATTTATTCCGAAAGGGCTGAGCGAAGAAACCGTCCGGCTGATTTCTGCGAAGAAAAACGAGCCGGAATGGTTGCTGGAATTTCGCCTGAAAGCCTTCCGGAAATGGGCGACCATGGCCATGCCGGCGTGGGCGCATCTGCAAATTCCGCCGATTGATTTCCAGGATATCATTTACTACGCCGCGCCGAAACCCAAAGCCGCCACCACAGACATCGACCCCGAATTGCAGGCGGCCTTCGACAAACTGGGCATTCCTTTGCATGAACGGAATATCCTCGCCGGCGTGGCGGTGGATGCGGTGTTCGACAGCGTGTCGGTGAAAACTACTTTCCGCGAGTCGCTGGCGGAAAAAGGAATTATCTTCTGTTCCTTCAGCGAGGCCGTGCGCGACTATCCAGACCTGGTGAAAAAATACCTGTCGTCGGTGGTGCCGGTGGGCGATAACTTCTTCGCGGCATTGAACAGCGCGGTGTTCAGCGACGGCTCATTTTGTTATATTCCGAAAAACACGCATTGCCCGATGGAATTGTCGAGTTACTTTCGCATCAACGCCAAAGGCACCGGGCAGTTCGAGCGCACACTCATCGTTGCCGACGAAGGCAGCCGGGTGAGTTACCTCGAAGGCTGTACCGCCCCCCGGCGCGACGAAAGCCAGCTGCATGCGGCGGTAGTGGAAATCGTGGTGATGCAGGACGCCGAAGTAAAATATTCGACCGTGCAAAACTGGTATCCGGGCGACAAACAGGGGCGGGGCGGCATTTATAATTTTGTTACCAAACGCGGCATCTGCAAAGGCGACCACAGCCGGCTGTTCTGGACACAGGTGGAAACCGGCTCGGCCATTACGTGGAAATATCCGAGTACGATTTTGAAAGGCAATCACTCCTATTCGGAATTTTATTCGGTGGCCGTAACCAATAACTACCAGCAAGCCGACACCGGCACAAAAATGATCCATCTCGGAAAAGACACCCGCAGCCGGATTGTGAGCAAGGGCATCTCGGCAGGCAAAAGCCAGAATTCGTACCGGGGGCTGGTGCGGTTTTCGCCGAACGCCGAAAACGCCCGCAACTACTCGCAATGCGACAGCCTGCTATTGGGCAGCGAGTGCGGCGCGCATACTTTTCCCCATATCGAAAATGAAAATGAAACGGCGATTGTCGAACACGAAGCCACTACTTCGCGCATCGGCGAAGACCAGCTTTTCTACTGCAACCAGCGCGGCATCTCCACCGAAGACGCCATCGGGCTTATCGTAAACGGCTACGCCCGCGAAGTCATCAACCAACTGCCGATGGAGTTTGCCGTAGAAGCGCAGAAACTATTGCAGGTATCGCTGGAAGGAAGCGTGGGGTAATTGGAAGGTGAAGGGTGAAGAGTGAAGGGCGGGCTTGCGCCAGCACCCGGCGCCAGCCAACTCACGACTTACGACTCACGACTAATCATCATACATCAAATTGCAGCCGCGCAGGTCGGCCTGCGCAAAGCGCCCGGCGATTTCGAAACTGCCGCCGGGATAGCGTTTTCCCAAGTCCTCCGTTTCGATGAAAGCGCAGGAATGCACATTCGCCAGGTCAATAATATTCACGCCGCCGGTTGTTCCGTCGGGAACGCTGGCAAAGGGGTCGCGCTGGTCGCGGATGCAAATGCGCATCCATGGCGGCGGATAGAAAATGCCGCTGCCTTTGGAATAAGCCTGCGACAACAGTTCCGTCATGCCGTACTCCGAATGAATGGTGGCTGCACCGAATCCTTTGCATAAAATACGGTGCAGCTCCTGTTTCGGCAATTCCTTCCGTTGCCCTTTCATGCCGCCGGTTTCCATGACGGTCAATTCCGAAAAATGCAGCGGATATTTTTCCGCAAAATCGAGCAGCGCATAACTCACGCCGATTAACAGCGTTTTCTTCCCTTGCTGTTTCAAGCGTTGCAGGTGACGGTGCAGTTCCGAAAAATTATGTAAATAAAAACCGTTATCCGGCTGCGCGCTTTGCTTCATTAAATTTTCTACCATATACACCAGCGAAGAGCCTTGCCGTTCAAGGTAAGAAGGAAGCAGCGCCAACATAACATAGTCCGCCGCCGGTCCATAAAATAATGAAAAACCTTCCGTAAAACTTTTTTCATACCATTCGGCGTCCGCCACAAAATGCCGCGAGGGCTGCGCGCCGGTAGTGCCGCTGCTGGTGAAAACAATTTGTGGCGTATGTTCGCCGCTCATCACGGTATGCGTTTTAAAAAAAGCAATGGGTAAAAAGGGAATATCCTCCACGCGGTTGACCAGCGAAGGCGTTATTCCCAACAGCGCGATATACTTTTTATACACGCTGCAATGCGCCGCCTGGTAACGGAACACAGCCATACAGGCCTGTTCAAAATCAGCGGCGGTTTTTATGGAAAAGATATGGTTAAGATGTTGCAATTTTTTAATTTTTACTGCAAAAGTATGAAAAATTTCCACTATCTTTGCCAACCATTCAAAAAGAAACAGTAACAATTATGTGGAAAAAGATTTTTTGGTTTGCCGTTCCGGCGGCCGGCCTGTTGGCGGCGACCCTTGCCACCTCCGGCATCTCTGACACGGAACCGCCGCCCGTTTTGTTTCATCAAAACATCGAACATCCGTCGTTGCCGGAGGAGGTTGATTTTGCCGGCGAGCCGCTTCCGCTGCAATATTTCGACGTGCGGGAAGCCCTGTTGCGCGAACTGACGATTATCAATTACTGGCACGCCAGCATGCTGTATACGCTACAACTGTCCCACCGGTTTTTCCCAATCATAGAGCCGATTTTGGAAGAAGAAGGCGTGCCGGATGATTTCAAATATTTGTGCGTCGCCGAAAGCAATTTGCAACAATTAGTATCGCCGTCGAAAGCGACGGGATTTTGGCAGTTCCTGGAAGGCACGGCCAAAGAATACGGCCTGGAAATAACGGCGGAAATCGACGAACGTTACCATATCGAAAAAGCCACGCGCGCCGCCTGCGCTTACCTGAAAAAGGCTTATGGCAAATACGGCTCGTGGACGATGGCGGCAGCTTCGTATAACGTAGGAAATACCAACCTCGACAAACAGATTGCCCGGCAGAAACAGCGCGATTATTACAACCTGTTGCTGCCCGAAGAAACGAGCCGTTACGTATTCCGCGCGGTGGGCTTCAAGCTGGTGATGAGCCGCCCGGCGCATTACGGGTTTAATTTGCGCGACGAAGATGTATACATGCCGCTACAGTGGAGCGAAAAGGAAATTACCGGCGCGGTGGACAGCTGGGCGGACTTTGCCGACAGCTATGGGACAAATTACAAAATCTTCAAATATTTTAATCCCTGGCTGCGCGACGAACGCCTCACAAACACCGCGAAGAAAACCTATATAGTAAAAATCCCAAAAAAAGGCAGCAGGTAGTGGAATTATGAATTATGAGGTATGAATTATGAATTAGCTTACGCCTCAAAAGACATTCTCCATTTTCAATTCTCCATTAAAAAAGCGCCAGCCAACTTTTAGTTCTTAACTCGGGGGGTAAATTTTTTTTCAAAAATAGTTGCAATTAAAAAATATTGTTTTATATTTGCAGCGGTTATTACTTGCTCCTTGACATTTTGAAAAGGATATAAAATATATATCGCTTTAACTTTTATTCCGTGTGTTAATCGAAATCTGGAAAATTTCTACCTAGCGTGAATAATAAGCCAAAGCGACTGCACCAAGAGTGGATGTGGGTCGTTGTACTTATTAGCTAGGTGGGTTTCCAGAACCTCGATTAACAATAATACAATGCCCATTCCACTCTTGGTTTTTTAGTGGAATCAGGGAAAAATCACCATAAAAGTTAAAGAAACAAATTGCAGAAACGGGTTATTAAAAACTTCTGCAATGATTGGCAACGAACAAAAATTCGTAGCAGGGGGTTGTTTTATAAGGTTGGTTTGTGTTTGCAAAACAGCCCTGATGCTACAAAATAATAACAATTAAAAAATAAAAATTATGAAAAAAATGCTTCTTCTTCTTGCGGGCTTGTTGCTGTTGGCAGCAGGTTGCGCCACACAAAAAACAACAATTTCCCACGCGGAAAGTATTCCGATGTACTACACCGGCAATGGTGAGCCGGCAGCAGTCGGCGTGTTCCGGTATTCGGATGAACAATCAAAAACCAATTAACAATTACAAATCATGAAAACAATTCTTTTCTTTTTTGCCTTGCTTGCAGGCATAACCGCAAGCGCAAATGTGTATATTACGCCGCTCTCGACGGACTACACCAACAAAACCGTAACCTTCCGCGTAGAATGGACGGGCGACGTCGCCAATAACCGCGTGTGGGTGTTCGTAGACTTGTGCCCTGTGGACGGTACTTTGCCGGGCACGTTTACCCAAGCCGTCATCAGCGGGGCTACGCACACTGCCGGCGGCATTGACGCTACCACATTACCCGGTCGCGGCTTTTACGTAACCGCCAATTTGACCACTGTCAGCGTTACGCTGAGTAATGCGGCGGGTCAATTCAACTGGTGCGCCTACGGCAGCGACTTCCCGCCCAATGCGAAAGATGACGGCAGCGGCGGCTATATTTTGAGAGGCTCGCTGCCGTTTACAATTACCACCACCTCCGGCGCACTGGAAGTACCTACCTACGGTTATACCGGCGGCATCGTAACCGCCCTTACCGATGCCACCGGCGAACCGGGTATCTTATGCGGCGGGGACAATGAAAGCGCGGGTTTGTTGGGTTGCTGCAAGTCGGGCTTGGTGAATTGTGACGGTACTTGCAAAATCCGGTGTGCGGCGCGCTCAGACTCACGATGCCGGTTCCCGTGCATCTCCTATCAACCCGGCGTGTTAGCAGTCCCTGGGCTCGCCGTAGATAGCCGTTCTGTAAAAAGCTTAACTGCTTGCGCAAACGTAGCCACTGCGCTGGGATTTACCAGCTATGGCTACTGGCAAGACGCCGATTGCTATGAATGCTGTTTATGCGGACCTACGAAATTGAAATAGTAAGTAAACGATAAAAAATATAAAAATGATAGCGTTTCCACCCAACGCTCCCCTTCTTGCGCCCTGCACCCCATAGGGCTTCATCGCGCAACCTTGAAATAAAACGTTCTTTAAAATTTGATAACGCAGGGGTAAAATAAATATAGCCCCTGTTCTTCCCCGTTCAATACCAGATATTAAATATTATTGAACGGTTAAGGTGCCGAAACACACATGGAATACTAAGGAGCTATAATTCTCTGGGTGCAAAGGCACCTTTTATATTAAAGCGGTCACAAAAATACAAAAAAATATGAAACTAAAACTAATATGGGTAAAATTTCGGCTGTTTTTGCTGCGGGTAACGGCAGAGGTAAATATGCCGGTATGGTTACAGCTATTGTGGGAAGCGATTTTTAAGAGTTGACTGGCGCCAGCAACCTTAAACTTTAAACCTTAAACTAATGACTCACGACTAAAATACGAACAGTTTATACCGCCGTAAGGCAAAAAGCGGCGCGCCCCCAACTGAATTGGGGAAGCCCCGAAAAGTAATAAGATCAACGACAAACGGCCAACGGTGAAGGGTGAAGGGAGTAACGCCGTTGGCCGTGCGTCCCTACATCGCAAATCCCCATTTAAATAAAAACAACTATATTTGCAGAGAATTTTAACCGGAATTTTTAAATTTTTTATATGGCAAACTTTTTTACTTCATCTATTGGGAAAAAACTCATCATGAGTATTAGCGGCTTCTTCTTAATGGTATTCCTGATAGTACACCTGGCCGCAAATCTGGTATCGCTTTCCGGCGCGGAAAACTACAATGCCGTGTGCCATTTTATGGATACAAATGTGGCGATACAAATTATGGTGCCGGTGCTGGCATTGGGTTTTGCGGTACATATTTTCTATGCAAGTTTCCTGACCATCACCAACCGGCTTGCGCGCGGCAACGAACGCTATGCGGTGAGCAACCGGGGGAAAGCGTCGTCGTGGGCTTCGCGGAATATGTTTGTGCTGGGCGCAATAGTATTGGGTTTTCTGGGATTGCACCTTTATCATTTTTGGGCTAAAATGCAGTTACAACATTTCATCGGCGGCGTGGCGTCCGACAATCCGTATGAATTGGTGACCGGCTTGTTTCGCGACCCGGTGTATGCCGTTCTTTACCTGGTATGGATCGGCGCTATATGGTTCCATCTTACGCACGGCTTCTGGAGCGCATTCCAAACTATCGGCACAAACAATAAACATTGGCTGCCGCGCTTACAAATCCTTGCCAAAATCTATGCTACCCTCGTAGCGCTGGGCTTTGCCGTCATTCCGCTATTCTTTTTGTTTGGGGTGGATAAAATAGTGGCGTAAAAAATTTGCAAATAAAAAAATACCTTCCTTGCAGTAACCCCACTGAGCGACTTGTTCCGGTGAATAGGCGGATATGTTCCTGTTCCTGTCATTTCCGGGTAAGTTCAAATCAATATTCCGCTGTCTCAAAAGCGGACAGCCGGTGTCCGGAAGCGGACATTTTTCCGGGAAGCGGATTTGATAAATCACCTGGCAATAACCTTTTTGTTGTTTTGGCATAACGGTTGTATGAAATTGAAATGCCAAATTTTTTCAGCAAAGAAGCTTTGCCTTTTTCCGCTGCGATGGCCGGAAAATAGTTGTTACACGGAAAAAAGCAGTATCTTTGTGGGCATAATGGATATTTAAGCGCGTTTTTAAAATTATTTACTATGAAAAGTATTCGTTTCATCGGGTTGCTTGTGGGAAGTTTCCTTACGCCGGAGCTCTTGCCGGCGCAGTCAACATGGACATTGGAACAATGTATTTATTACGGGCTGGAGAATAATCTCCAGATAAAACAACAGTCCCTTACGGCCGGACAGAGCGCCAATTTATGGCAACAGTCCAAACTTGATTTTTTGCCGAGCCTGAGCGCGCGCGCATCATATAACATGAGTTGGGGGCGTTCGGTGGATTTACAAAACCTGCAAATTATCGAAAACCAGCTGACGCAATCGTTCAGCCCGAGTATAAACGCTTCGGTAACTTTGTTTAATGGCTTGCAAAAAGTGAATACTACGAAACGTTACCGCGCCGACTACGGGGCGGCAATGCAGGAGGCGGAACAGATGCGCAATACCATTGCATTGGATATTACGCGCGCATTTTTGCAAGTGTTGCTGGCAAAGGAAGTGCTGGTTACCGCCGAGAAAAGCCGCGAGAGCATCAGCCAGCAGCATGAATTGACGCGGCAGCTGGTAGCTGCCGGCAGCCAACCCTACAGTACATTGCTGGAAATAGAAGCGCAACTGGCCAGCGAGGAAGTGCAGTTTATTACGGCGCGCAATAATGTCGACCTGGCTTACCTGGCCTTGCAGCAACTCATCAACCTGCATCCCGGCAGCGATTTTGAAATCATTGCGCCGGCAATAGACGTAGACGTAACGCAACGGCAGGAAGTTATTCAGAGCCTCTACGAATCGGCTGCACGCCTGCCGCAAATAAAGCTGACGGCATTCCGGCTGGAGAGCGCCAAGCATGCCCTTGCGGTAGCCAGAGGCCGCTACTGGCCGACGATTTCCATTTCGGCGTCCTACGGCTCGTACTTCACCGACCCCAACACGGGTAATGTGGACTTCGGGCAGCAGCTGCGTAACAACCGCAGCCCGTCGGTAAATTTCGCGTTGAACATCCCGCTGTTCCAGAATTGGAGCATCGTTACGGGCGCAAAAAACGCCAAACTCAACCGGCGTATTGCCGAGCTGGAATTAGACCGCAAACACCAGCAATTGTACAAAGAAATCCAGCAGGCGGTGGCAGATGCTTCCGCCGCTTACAGCCGTTACAAGGCAAACGAACAAACGGTGGCTGCCATGCAGGAATCATTCCGCTATACGCAGGAAAAATTCGACGTCGGGTTAGTGAACGCTACGGATTATACGATTGCCAAAAACAATTTATTTAAGGCGGAATCCGACCGGTTGCAGGCGAAATACCAGTATATTTTCCAGACAAAAATTATCGACTTTTATAAAGGAATTCCCATTACCTTATAGCATCATCATTCAAAAAAACCAGGCATGAAAAAGAAAAAAAGAATTTTATGGACGCTGGCGGGCGCGCTGGCATTGATAATTATTTTGATTATGGCCGGCGGCAACGGCCAACAGGAAGCATTGCCGGTAACCGCCGAATGGCCTGCGCGCAAGACCATCACCGAACTGATTCCCGCCAATGGGAAAATCCAACCGGTAGTGGAAGTGAAAATCAGCCCCGACGTATCCGGCGAAATCGTTGAACTGAACGTGAAGGAAGGCGACAAAGTGAAAAAAGGCGACTTGCTTTTGAAGATAAAGCAGGACTTTTATCTCTCGGGGCGCGACCGTGCCGCCGCACAGTTAAATTCCGTGAAAGCCGCGCTGTCGCAGGCACAGGCGCAGCTGGTGCAAACAGAACTTTCTTTCCGGCGCAGCGAAAAACTGTTCGACAGGCAAGTGGTTTCGCAGGCCGAACACGAGCAGGCGCAGGCGAAATATGATATCGACAGGCGGCAGGTGGAAGCGGCGCGCTACAATGTGAAAAGCGCCGAAGCCGCCCTGAAAGAAGCCGAAGAAAACCTGGTGAAGACCACTATTTATGCGCCGATGGACGGCATCGTATCAAAACTGAGCGTAGAGCGCGGCGAACGGGTGGTGGGCACTTCGCAAATGGCGGGCACCGAAATGCTGCGTATTGCCAACCTGAATGAAATGGAAGTGCTGGTCGACGTCAATGAAAATGACGTTATCCGCGTAAAGCTGAACGACACGGCGCAAATCGAAGTGGACGCCTATCCGGCGCGCAAGTTCAAAGGCCTGGTAACGCAGATAGCCAACTCGTCGAAAACCGCTGCTACCACGTCATCCACCGACCAGGTAACCAACTTTGAAGTGAAGATTTTCATTCTTCCCGAATCGTACCAGGATTTGAAAGATGTGGCCTATCCCTTCCGGCCGGGCATGTCGGCTGCCGTTTACGTGCAAACCGAAACGCACTACGACGCCCTGTCCATACCGATTCAATGCGTCACCACGCGCGTTGATTTAAATCCCGACGACAGCACTGCCACGAATGATTCCAACGCCGCCGCTACGGCTGCCGATTATGTAGAGCGCGTATTCGTAATACAGCCCGGCGACATTGTGCAGTCGGTGGAAGTAAAAACAGGCATTCAGGACAACACCCATATTGAAATTACGGAAGGGCTGACCGACAGCTTGCAGGTAGTTACCGGCCCGTATAATATGATTTCCCGCCGCCTGAAAAACGGTACAAAGGTGAAAGTACAGGAAGAAAAAAAATAACGGATATACCTTGCCTTTCCACTTCTTAATTTTTAGTTTTAACTTTTCATTCAAATGCTTTTCCTTTTAATAGAAACAGGGACGGCTGTTTGTTCTATAGCGTTGGCGCGCGATACGCAAATAGTGGCGTTGCGCGAAAACAAGGAAGGGCGTGCACATGCGCAAGTAGTCGCGCCGTTTATCAACGAAGTGTTGGAAGAACAATGCTGCACGGTTGCCGGCTTGGACGCCGTAGCGGTCAGCGAAGGCCCCGGCTCTTACACCGGCCTGCGCGTGGGGGTTTCGACGGCGAAAGGTATTTGTTTCGGCGCACAAAAACCGCTGATTGCCGTAAATTCGCTGTTGTCATTAGCACATTCGGTGATTGACAACCGCCTGTTGCCCTCGCCCGATTGCCTCATTGCGCCGATGATTGACGCGCGGCGCATGGAAGTTTACACCGCGCTTTTCGACGCGCAGGGCAACCAGCGCTCCGGCATCACGGCAGAAATTATTGATGAAAAAAGTTTCGCCGCCACGTTAGCGCAACAACCGGTATTGTTTATCGGCGACGGCGCCGGCAAATGCCAAACGCTGTTGCAGCACCCGAATGCGCTGTTTGCCGACGTTACGGCTACTGCTGCGGGCATGCTCCGGCCGGCCATAAATGCTTTTGCACAAAGAAAGTTTGTGGACATAGCCTACTTTGAGCCGCTTTACCTGAAAGATTTTGTAGCTACGGTTGCGAAAAAGAAAATTGTGTAGGCAATGAGGTTAGAGCTATATGTGTAGCTTCTTGCTGTGGAGGTTATTTTTGTGAAGGGTGGCAAAGTGAAGGGTGAAGGGTGAAGGGTTCCGGCGCCGAGCCATCTCAGACCTTAGACCTCAGACATAAAAAAACGCCGGCAGCCTATTCATCTGCCGGCGTTTTTCATTATTTCGCCTCTCTGCCTCCCCCTCCTTCGGCTACCGTTTATACACAACTTTAGTCAGTATCTTTGACGGATGACTACTTTATATTAAGTGGTGTATAAACGCTAGTTCTATTGCCGTCGGCTTTAGCCGACGGTCTAAAGAGGCTTC
>JAITSM010000106.1 GCA_031287815.1 Prevotellaceae bacterium | reverse complement strand
GTATGAAAAACGGCATGAAAATAGTTTTTCCCCCTCCTGGAGGCTAATAAATACGTAAGTCCTACGTAAAAAACGCAAAAAATATGTTACTGGAAATGAGGGACGAAGGAGAGCGTTTTAACTGAGTAAGTCAAAACGGAGACCGGGTGCAAAATTACAAATAATATTTGATATTCAGGCAAAAATAAATAAAAATTTTAAAAATTCTGTTCTTTTTGGCGGAAAAAGGAGGGGGGGGGAGAATGGAGAATGGAGAATGGAGAATGGAGAGTGGAGAATGTCTTTTGAGGCGCAAGGTAATTCTCCATTAAACAAGCGCCAGCACTCCCTTCACCCTTCACTCTTCACCATTCCCCTTTCATCCATTCGGAAAAAAATAGTAAATTTGTACTCGAAAAACTTGGCAGGGTGTTGAAATATCTTTTATATATAGCCGGTAGCGGCATTTTCTTCTCTATTTTGTTTTCATCATGCAGTTCTACCCGTTATCTGGCGGAGGGCGATTACCTGCTAGGAAAAAATGAAATCCATATCTCCGGGCATACGGATATTACAAAAAATAAAATCCTCCCCTATATCCGGCAACAGGCCAACAGGCCGTCGCTGCTCAATATTAAACTTTATTTGGGTATCTACAACGCCAGCCCGAAATGCGACAGCTGCTGGCTGGGCAAGGTGATGAAAAAAATCGGCGAGCCGCCGGTGGTCTTCGACTCCTCGTCGGTGGGCAGCAGCGTCAATAATATCGGGCAATACCTCCATTCGCTGGGATATTACGGGGCGACGGTGAAAGATACGGTGGTTTACCACCGGCATAAGGCGAAAGTAACCTACACCGTTGCGCCCGGCCAGCCGGTTAGGCTGAACCATATCCGCTACCGGATACAGGATAGCATCCTCCGCCCGTTTATCCTGAGCGATACGGCGCACAGCCTGCTCAAAACAGGCCTGCCGCTTTCCTTTCAACTCCTCGAACAGGAACGCGAGCGTATCGAAACAGCCATGCATGCCAAAGGGTTTTCATCATTCAACCGCACGCTGGTTTCCTACGACGCCGATACGCTGGCAAGCAATAACCGCGCCGACCTCACCGTGCTCCTGAACATAAACGAACCGCCGGAAGCCATTGATTCCTTAGGATACCGGAAACAGTTCCGTATACGTACCGTGAAAATCTATATGCCATACGACGCGGTGGCGGCCTCGACCGATTCCGGTTACATGGGCGGCTACACGGAAGCGCTCGCCAGGCAATACCCGGCGGGCGATATTTATGTACTGTACCGGGGGAAACAGCCGGTGCGCACCAGCGTACTGCTGGCGACCAATACTATCCGTCCGGGCGATTATTACAACGGGGAAGAGAATGCGCAGACTTATGCGAATTTCTCCCACCTGCGTTTGTTCCGGGTGATTGCTATCAACTTCCGGAAAGCGCCCGCCGTCAATGGCGATACTTTGGTGGATTGCACCATCCACCTTACGCCCGGCGCGGAACAGGGATTTAAAATAAATATGGAAGCCTCCATGAGCAGTTTGGGGTTGCTCGGCCTGTCGCCCGCGCTGAGTTACTACCACCGCAATATTTTCCGGGGCGCGGAATGGTTAAACCTTAGCCTGTCCGAGAATTTCCAGTTCGACCCGTTCCACATCGGCGACAACAGGAAACGCTCCAATGAACTGGGCGTCTCGGGAACCGTCGGCACGCCCAAGTTTTTCTTTCCTTTTATTCATCGCCGTTTCGACTCGTATTTCCCACAAACGGAATTTACCACCTCCTACAGCTACCAGCTCCGGCCGGAATATACCCGTAATTCGCTGGCATTCCAGCTGGGCTACAATTGGCGGACAAAGCCGCAATTTTCTTATGCGGTAAATTTGCTCAACCTGAGTATCGTCAAGCTCTTTAACATGAGTGGAGATTTTTACCGCACCACCCTGCGCGACCCCTATTTGCGTAACCGGTACGAAGACCACTTTGTATTGGGCGCCAATGCGTCTTTTTTGTACAGCACCCGCCAGCCGTCGAACAAGTCCAATTCCGTGCAACTGCGCTGGACTGTCGGCTCGGCAGGCAATTTGTTAAGCCTTTTTAATAAATCATTGCCCTATAATCCGGACAACAAAAACTACCTGATCGGCGGAACGCCTTACTCGCAGTACCTGAAAACCGATTTGAACTTTTCGCATTATTTGGTGTGGAACGACAAAAATACCATTGCCTACCGCCTGTTCGCGGGCGTCGGGCGCGCTTATGGCAACTCCATTTCGCTGCCCTACGAAGAGGTTTACTATTCCGGCGGCGCCTACAGCCTGCGGGGCTGGCAGTCGCGCACTGTAGGGCCGGGCGCCGCCGCGATGGACTCTACGTTTTCCATTCCCAACCAGGTGGGCGATTTCAAGCTGGAGGCCAATATAGAATACCGTTTCAAAGTCAGCGGCATATTCGACGGCGCACTGTTTCTGGACGCCGGCAACGTATGGTCGCTGAATTATGCGGAAGCGAATGAGCTGGCGATGCTCAACGCTGCCACTTTGTTAAAACAAATAGCCCTGAACACCGGCTTCGGGCTGCGGCTGAATTTTGATTTCCTGGTTATCCGGTTTGACGTCGGCGCCAAGCTTTACGAGCCGCGCCTCTACAGCGGCTGGATCAATGCCCGCAATATACTGTCAATGCAAAACCTCTCGCTGCATTTCGGCGTAGGATACCCTTTCTGAATGGAGAATGGGCTGGCGCCGGAAGGCTATGGGCAGTCAAATTTGTTCCAAAATCATATTTAAAATAATTTGCGTTAATCAGCTAACTATCCTTTCCAAAAAAAAAGCCGTTACTTGATAATTAAGTAACAGTTTTTCGCGTGTCATTTAATCCGGCTATCCGTTGCTCACTTTGCATTCTTGCATAATTGATTTTTACTATCTTTGCATCCAAAACCTCTTGTATAAATGATAAAAAGATAGAAGCAAAATGAACAAAGGCGAAATCATAATCTATCAAGCACCGGATGGTGCAACTAACCTGGATGTACGTTTGGAAAACGAATCGGTGTGGCTGACACAACGTCAAATTGCGCATTTATTTGGCACGGAAATTCCTGCCATATCCAAACATATTAAAAATATTGTCAAAAGTGGAGAATTGGACGAAAAGGCAACTATTTCCAAAATGGAAATAATTCAAATGGAAGGTAGCCGGTATATTACACGTGAGGTTGTGCATTATAATCTGGATATGATATTATCTGTCGGTTACCGCGTAAATAGTAAAAATGCAACGCAATTCCGCATTTGGGCAAACCGAGTGCTGAAAGATTATTTGATAAAAGGTTATGCCATCAACCCAAAAGCAAAGTTGGAGCAATTAGACGACCTGAAAAAAACGGTAAAGCTGCTGTCCAACGTCATTCAGCACAAGGAGCTGACCGCCGACGAAGCCACAGGGCT
>JAITSM010000132.1 GCA_031287815.1 Prevotellaceae bacterium | reverse complement strand
ATCCATCTTTATTTCTTCGTCACCGGCAAGCCAGCAGTCGTTTAACAAAACCTCGTTAAATTTTAACGGATTTTCCTTGCCGGCCATTGATGCGTAACCAAGCGCCTTACGGGATGGTTTCTTCAAATAACAAGCCTTATCTTCTACGGTGATACAAAATATATCACCATACTTTGCCTTCCATTCGGCAATTTGTTCTGTTGTTGCTTTAAACATAATACATAAAAATTAAGCAGTCATAAATTGAATATCAAGACAGATAAACGGAAGTGTAACTTCCATAAATTTATCGCCCTGTTTGATTTCTTTTACCTCCTCGGTAAACTGTATGCCAAACAGCTTATCGGTAATTAGCATATCGCCGTTGGCAGGATTACCATAGCTCACCACTGCGTTAAGATTTAATCCTAACACAGACCCTTCGCCGAGTATCTTCAGCGTTTCAAGTTCGCTTTGGGTAAGGGTAATTTCGCCTTCATAGCTAATATTCCCGCGCTGTATCGACATAGGGCGGTTCCCTGCCCCATATAACGGCTCTTTATCTTGTTTCTTTCCATATTTGACGCCCCTGAAGCCGGTCACCATCCGCCCGGCAAGAAACAAGGTGAGGTCTGCAAATTCGTATTGTCGTTGATTGATAAGTGCCATTCCTGTCCTCCTAACTGTTTACGGTGATAAATCCAAGTTTCACATTAATATATTTCGCGTACGCGTACGGTTTCACCTGGATTGAAATTTCTACACGACTGGTCGAAACCACTTTTTGAGCATAGTCAATAAAACACTTCACCCCTTTATCATTCGGATCGGTGGGATCTACACCCAAGTTGCCTTCTGCCGTCATTTGATTAATGATAGCCGTTTCCACTTCGGCCTCCCAGCTCTTTACCATTGCCGGAACAAGTTCCCCGGCATTAGTAATAGGAATTTCATCGTTTAAAAATTCCAAAAGCGTAAGGTAAGCTATGCGATACGCCTTGTCAATAGTACGGCGCCGTGCAATAGAACGGTAGTCGTCCGCAACGGCAGTTGCCAGGTTGTCGTCGTTAAAGAAATAGCCCGCTTTTCCGGTAAACGTGCGAAACGTGATATATCCCTTATCATTGATAGTAGTTACATCTGCCATCTCTGCCTGTTTATTTTTCACATACGCAATCAATATGCGCAGCGCAGTGTCCCGCACACGACCGATACTCCGTTGCACTGGAATACGGGCAATATGGCCCATGAGCAACCCTATGGCTGCGCCGGCAGAATTGGCTCGCGTATCTCCAAGCAACAGCCCTGTACGGTTGTATGAGTATGTGCCCAAATCCTTCAAAGCCGTCACGTCACCCGTGAACTCCCGCGCTTCCAAAATGATGAACAGCGGAGCGTATAAGGATTGTGTTGCCCATTCTGCCAACCCCTGCGCATTGAGCATAGCAGCCGTAACATTGCTGTCAAGCCCGCTGGTAATTGTCGGCTCATAGCTGCTTGCCGGGTTAAACGCCACCCCAATCGCACGCAGCCTGCCCTGCGCAGAAAGTATAAGCTTTTTGGCGTATTCCTGTGTTTGATCAACCATCATAGACGGCAACACTGTGTCGGGGAAACATATTAGCCACAGCTCTGCACCTTCGCCGGCTTCGTCGTAAAATTCTTTTACATGACGATACAAAAAGGCGTTCGCGTCGTCATCCGCCGCCGTAACGCCCAGGACTACCAAATCATCTAATTTACGCAACACGTAAGGCGCGGCTAATCGCAAACCGCCTTCGGCGGCTACGGTCGTTCCGGTAGCTACCAGGCCAACGACCCCATCGGCACTGGGAGCTACGCTGCCCAACGCACCGTTTTCAAATGATATTTTTACACTCGGTAGCATTACAGACTATTTTGTTACCTCTTTAATGCTCTTGTCATCCAGCCCAGCCGCGTGTAATTCAGCTGCGTTTTTCGTGAAAAATGGCACGCCATCCGATGTGCGGTAATAGACCTTCAATTTCGGATATCCATCAAATACCGCGTCTTTTTTGGCTGCTTTTTCTTCGGCTTCCCTGGCCGCCTTCTCAGCCGCTTCCTTGGCTGCTTTTTCTTCGGCTTCCCTGGCCACTTTCTCAGCCGCTTCCTTGGCTGCTTTTTCTTCGGCTTCCCTGGCCGCTTTCTCAGCCGCTTCCTTGGCTGCTTTTTCTTCGGCTTCCCTGGCCGCCTTCTCAGCCGCTTCCTTGGCTGCCGCATTGTCTTGTGTATTTCCCATTATTTTAATTTTTTAATGTTTACTTGTTGCGGGGGCGGGGCTCGAACCCGCGACCTCAAGGAAATGACCCTCGTGCGCTAACCAGCTGCGCCACCCCGCTATAACCTTTACGCCGCGGCGCTGTATATAGCGCCGATGGCTTCCTGTTTTTTCGGCAATGTAACAAAGTAGTGGCGTACGTTGTACAGATGCTGTTGCTTTGTCGCCTCGGCAGGTGTCGGGTAAGTAGTAGTGCTGCCGGTGGCCCTGAACATGCGTGGCGCGAAGAACGCCACAGACGCCTGCGTGTCCGTTGCCGAAGGCACAGCGCCGTAGGCTAATTTTGCCGCAAGAGTGGCGCCTTCGCCAGTCGTGGGCTGTTTAAAATAAGGACAGGCTGTAAATTCATATACCTCAAATCCATATAAATTAGCAATCTTACCAGTCGTGTAGTTGTAATACTGTTCAGAAAACTTCTGATCAGTCGCCAGCAAGTCGGCAACGTGGTCGGGGCAAAGTACCAGGATGCGCCCCTTTACCGGGCATTTTATTTTATCAAATGCCTTTTTAAACAGTATAATATCCTTACGGATAAGCATCTTGCGACCGCCCTCCGGTGCAGTGTCACCTGTGGTTTTCAGTACCGGCGTTTTTTCCGTATGGGTCTGCGGAGCGAGTGCGTGCAGGGCCTTCACATACTTCGTTTCATTGACCGCTTGTGTATGGCGTTCCACTACAGAAGCCATCTTATCATAAGAAATAGCGTGCAATTCGTCGTCGGTGACCGGCGTGGCTGTGGTTTGGTATTTGTCTAATGATATGGCCTTATCGCCGTCGGGCAATGCTACAATGGCAATCGGATAAGTTGTATTATTGATGAGCACTTCCGGATCGGCGCCTACTGTTACCAGGTGTATAATATCCGCCTCATTACCTATGCCGGGCCGCACGTACTGGTCATAACTCGGAATGGCTGCCAGCCATCCTAAATTCTTCACATCCTCCCGGAAGGCTTTAATCTGTTCGCCCGTCCAGATTTCGACATAAATACTGGCGTGTAATCCGACAACGTGAGACAACGGCGAGACTGCCGCTATAGCATTGGCAGCAATAGCGCCTATTGCAGGAGGCGCACCGATAGTTGCTGCAAAAACACATCCGATAAAGCAATTGACCAAAAAGGCCATCAAAAGTAAAAATCTCTTCATTATATTTTTTGTTTTTAATTAATACTGGGGCTCGTAACCATAACGCGCCTTAAACAGGCGGCTATATTCCGCGCGATTATTTTCGCGCAGGTCTTTCAATTCGGCATCCGCCAAATCTTCAAACTTCTTTTCTTCCGTTTTTCCGTCCACTGTTTTGGAAGGCACAATCACGCCTGTGGGCTTCACTATTTCCGAAATAGCGTCAAGCGTAGTCTTTAATACGTCAACGCCGGAGTTGTTGCCCAAGTTAACAAAATGCTGCCGCTTGTCGGCGGTGATTTTCTTGCCCACCGCGGCATCTACCAGGGCGGTCACTTGTGCTTCGCGAACGCTCTTTATTGTTTTTTCCAGGTCGTCCACGCGGGCTGCCTTGCTCTGCAGCTCGGTTAATTTAGCCGTAATCTCGGCTTCGGTGGCGTCGGACTTCAAGCCTAACGCGAGTGCAATAAATTCCATTTTTTTATCGTTTTTAATTTTTGTACTTGTTTCGGGAACAAGGGCAACCGGACAGCCGCATGCACGCGCCTGTTCCGCCGTATCCCTGTCTATTTTTACCTTTGGCTTCACTTCGGAAATAAAGCCTATTTTTTTTGCTTCAGCAGCAGTCATCCACCAGTCGCCCGCACCCCAATGCCTGTCCAGTTCCGAAATATCAGACGCTGCAGCTTTGTAAGCCTCATAATATAATGCTTCAGTGTCCCGAAGCCCTTTAAGGGTAGCCTCAAGGTCGGCGGCGGTTCCCTGTACAACACAATGGGGCTTATGTACCATAAATTGCCCGTTTGCGGGCATTGAAAAATGTTTGCAGTGCAATGCAATATAGGTGGCCGCGCTGGCGACTATTGCACCACCCTCACCGGTTATATTTCCTTTAAATTTTGAAATAATATTAACTATTTCGCTCGCGTCAAAGCACGAACCGCCGAGGCTGTTTATGTAAATATGTGCATCCTTTATGCCTTCCGCCACAATCGAATCTACCTGCCGGCGAAAGTCCTCGCTGGAGGTTTCCCATCCAATAACGCCAATAATGCGTATTTCTGCCCGCTTGCCCTTCTTTTCCGCCGTAATACTGAAAGGTATCGCGGGCCTTTTCGCTCCATTGGCAACAATGTTTATTTTTTGTTCGCTTTTCATTTTGTCGCAAAAGTCAAAAAATTTCCACATAGAAAAAAAAAGTGTGTCGTTCAGCGACAAACTTTTTTTCATTTACCCTATTTTCCAGCAATTTTGCAGAAAAAAATAAATGGCAGAATTAAGCAGGAAACAGAAACAGGAGTTAGCCAAGCTGCTATACACACGTGGCGGGTTCTCGCAAAAGGAGATCGCCGAAAAGGTAGGCGTGAGCGAAGTGACCATGAGCAAGTGGGTGAATGGCCCCGAAAAGTGGGATTTACTCAAAACATCCATTACCGCCACCCGTGAAGAGCAGTTGCGCCGGCTATACCTGCAATTATCGGAATACAATACCCACATCGAAGGCCGGGAGAAAGGTAGCCGGTATCCGACATCTAAGGAAGCCGACGCCATGAACAAAATCGCTGCCACGATTGAAAAATTAGAACGTGAAACCGGTGCGGTGGATATTTTGAACGTGAGTAAAAAATTACTCGACTGGCTCCGCACCTTTGACCTTGCCAAAGCACAGGAACTGTCAGACCTGTTCGATGCCTTTTTAAAGGATAACCTGAAATAATGGCCGTAAACAAAAAACTAATATTAAGCGAATGGGACGAGT
>JAITSM010000037.1 GCA_031287815.1 Prevotellaceae bacterium | reverse complement strand
TGGCAAAGATGCGTAGCATCAATCAGTAAATCGCTACCGGTGTAAATACAGAAATCACCCGGATAACCGGTTTCATCTGTTAGCGTAATCGGAGTAATGGTTACAGCGGAGGTCGTAATAGTTGTTCCGCTTACTTTCTGTGTTGGAGTGCCGCTTGCCGCTATCAGTGTAAAGGGCGGGGTACCGCGCAAAGTATACACTCCACTGTTTGCCGTTACATTCGGCGGATAGTCGCTGCCGTAGGCGCACCAGTTGAACTTGCCGCTTGCATTGCTTAATGTGGCGGTAACGGTTGTTCCTGCATTGGCCGCAGCATATTCAATAAAAAAGCCGCGCGCAGTGGCGTTAGTAACCGTACCGTTTCCGCCTGTTTTGACAGGATTAGAAATGGTGGCGGTAGAAAAAGAGTTTGCCGGCGTTGTGCCTGTTACCGGGCAGAAATCTATCCATACCCACACACGATTATTGTAGGGCGCAGAGGGGGTGTTCGTCCATTCCACTTTAAAAGTTACTTTGTTTGTGGAATAATCCGTAGAAAGCGGCGTTACCTTTACGGTGGCGCTTGCTGCCATGCTTACAAGCATCGTTAAAAGAAAGAAAATTTTTTTCATACTATTATTATTTAAGGTTTATAGTTTCATGTTTAAAGTTTATCGAAATTCTGTCTATGTTCTATAAGTCTATTGTCTATATTCTGTTTTCGCAGCATCAGGGTTGTTTTCAAACACAAACTTTTTCCTAAAACAACCCCTTGCTACGATATTTTATTCGCTGCCAATTTTCACGATTATAATTTATTTATGTAAAATAAAAACTAAACGTGAATTTCAGTTATCAGTTAGAAGGTCCTCGAATTACCTGTACCAAAAATAAACAAAATCCACGTTCTTTACATGTCTGTCGATTTATCCCTTTGGTACAAAAACTTTCGAGGTTTTCTAACTAGAATAAATAGTTAATTTTTTAATGAACATTATAATGTTGCAAATATATTACTTTATTTTTTATCTACAAATTTTTTTCGCTTCGCGGGGATTAAATTTGGCTATGTCAATTTTTTTTCGGATATTTGCAACCCTTAAAATTTGGAAATAATAAAAAACAACAGTAAAATCATGTCAAGAGTTTGTCAAATCACAGGAAAACAACGGCTGGTAGGCAACAATGTGTCGCACTCGAATATCAAGACCAAACGCGAGTTTGCGCCCAACCTCCGTACCAAACGTTTTTGGCTGGAAGAAGAACAACGTTTTGTTACGTTGAAAGTATCGGCCAACGGTATTCGTACCATCAATAAAAAAGGATTGGCCGCAGCGCTGAAAGACGCTAAAGCCGCCGGATTCATCAATAAATATTAGGAGATTTTACTATGGCAAAAAAAGGCAACAGAGTGCAGGTCATCCTGGAATGTACCGAACAGCGCGAAAGCGGCGTTCCCGGCATGTCGCGCTATATTACAACCAAGAACAAGAAAAACACGACCGACCGGTTGGAACGTAAAAAATACAATCCGTACTTGAAAAAAGTAACGGTGCATCGTGAAATAAAATAATTAAAACAAGTATCCTATGGCAAAAAAAGCAGTAGCCACCTTACGTGAAAAAGGCACCGGGCGGAATACCGTTAAATGTATCCGCATGGTACGCTCCGGGCGTTCCGGCGCATACGCATTTCAGGAAGACCTGATCGCGACCGAAGAAGTAAAAGATTTCTTCGCCGGCAAGAAAGCATAACTTTCCTGCTCCAAAGCAACAATGCTAAAGCTCCTGCTAAAAAGGGGCTTTTGTAATTTAGTGGAGAATGTCTTTTAATTATGGATTATGAATTGGCTGGCGCCTGTTTAGTTGAAAGGGTATTTAAAAATCTGTGTAATCTGTTATAATCTGTGTCCATCTGTGGGGAAATTCATAATTCATACCTCATAATTCATACCTCATAATTCATACCTCATAATTCATACCTTATAATTCAAAAAAATGGCTTTATTCGGACTGTTCTCTTCCAAAGAAAAAGCGACGCTCGAGAAGGGGTTGCAAAAAACCAAAACCGGTTTACTGGAAAAAATTACCCGCACCATTGCCGGCAAATCCAAAGTGGATGACGAGGTGCTGGACAACCTCGAAGAAGCCCTCCTCGCGTCGGATGTGGGAGTGGAGACCACCCTGCGCATCATCGAACGTATCGAACAGCGCGTGGCGCGCGACAAATACCTGAACACCGCAGAACTGCACTGCCTCCTGCGCGACGAGATTGAAAACCTGCTTGCCGAAAACCCGTCTGCCGGCGAAGAAATGCCCTTTGATTTTTCCAAAAAACCTTACGTGGTCATGGTCGTAGGCGTGAATGGCGCCGGGAAGACCACGACTATCGGGAAACTTGCCGCACGGTTGAAAAACGAAGGCAAGCGCGTTGTGCTGGGCGCTGCCGACACTTTCCGCGCAGCGGCAGTGGAACAATTGACGATTTGGAGCGAACGCGCCGGCGTAGCCATCGTGAAGCAGCAAATGGGCGCCGACCCTGCCGCCGTAGCTTTCGACACGCTATCATCCGCCGTAGCCCACCACGCCGACGTGGCGCTTATTGACACCGCCGGCCGCCTGCATAATAAAATCAACCTGATGAACGAACTTACAAAAATTCGCCAGGTGATGAGCAAGGTGGTGCCGGATGCGCCGCACGAGGTGCTGCTGGTGCTCGACGGCTCTACCGGGCAAAACGCTTTCCAGCAAGCGCAGGAATTTACCAAAGCCACCCACGTAACGGCATTAGCCATTACCAAATTAGACGGCACCGCCAGAGGCGGCGTAGTCATCGGCATTTCCGACCGCTTCAAGATTCCGGTAAAGTTCATCGGACTGGGCGAACAAATCGACGACCTGCAACTGTTCAACAAAAAAGAATTCGTTGCCTCGCTGTTATGAAACAAATCAAACCTGTGCCTTATTATACACAATGCGACACGTTCGAATTTAAAGCGCTGGCGGACGAGTTGCGCGCCCTGTTTTTGCCGATGATAGAACGGCGGTTTGACATGCACCACCTCTGCGGATTCTCGCACCAGGCCATTATCCAGTACATCGCCCGGTGGAAAAAGGATTATCCCTACTACCTGCGCGCCGATATCACCAAGTATTACCCCACCGTACACCCCGCAAAGCTGGTGGCGCAAACACAGCTTGCCTACCGCGATTTGTTAAGCCTGCCGTATGTCCCCAAAAAATTCAAAGACCGCTTTTTCCTGCGGATGGGGGAATGGATGCGAAGCCTGCCTATGGACAGGGGAATACCGCTCGGCAGCGCCATGAGCGCCATCCTGGCGCCGGTGGCGCTGATTCCCGTGTGGCTGGCCCTCAAACGCCGGCACAGGGAGAATGTAAAACTCATCATATACATGGACGACGTACTGGTGCTTTGCAGGGAACCCGGCCTCTCGCGCAGCGTATGGCAAATGCTTTCCCAAAAATTATATGCCAATCTGGGCGTAGAATTGAATCCCGACAAAACCAAAGAAGGACGGTTTGCCGGCAGCAAAATCGAATTCTGCGGCTGGTCGTTCGCCGGAGGCTATGCCCGGATAGCGGAAAACAAATGCCGCGATTTTAAACAACGGGTGATGGAAACCATTAAAAACACTAAAAAAAACGACACCCGGTCATTTATTAAACGCGTCAACAACAAAATCGACGGCTTTGGCAATTATTATAAATACGGACACGTTTTGCGCCAATTTCATGAACTGGACGCTTTCATTCGCGTCCAGGTAAGGGGCTGGCTCGCGCGCGGAATATCGGCAAAAGCCCATGCCAACGCAGAACTGGAAAAATTAGGGCTTCACTCCCTGCTGAACTGCTACAAAAAAATACATGCCGGGAAAACGCCCCCGAAAAAACAACCCTCCCCGCCGGTGGAATACTATGAACGCAAACCGCCGAAAATAGATTTCGGCGTCATCAATGCCATCGCCCAGCACGGCGAAACCATCACCCGGCAATTGGCGCAACTGATAGCGCAGCAACGGAAAATTTTGAATATATTAACCGATTTTAACCTACATCTTTGAAAATTTACGGCAGTATTTTATTTCCCTCACGCAGCAGCATCTTCAAGTCGCCTGCGGGCTGTTGCAATGCTGTTGCGATTTAAAGTTCCTGCCGGCGCAAGCGCATGAAACAGTTGTTGTGCAACTTCCGCCGGTAAGGGAACAGGTAGAGCGACGCTTGCCTAAAAGCAGGAAACCCCCAACGAGGGCTCGGCGGCGCTTGCCCAGAAGCAGGAAACCCCCAGCGAGGGCTCGGCGGCTTTTGCCCAGATGCAGGAAACCCTCAACGAGGGCTCGGCGGCTTTTGCCCAGAAGCAGGAAACCCTCAACGAGGGCTCGGCGGCATTTGCCCAGAAGCAGGAAACTCTCAACGAGGGCTCGGCGGCATTTGCCCAGAAGCAGGAAACCTCCGGCGAGGGCTCGGCGGCATTTGCCCAGAAGCAGGAAACCTCCAACGAGGGCTCGGCGGCATTTGCCCAGAAGCAGGAAACCCCCAACGAGGGCTCGGCGGCATTTGCCCAGAAGCAGGAAACCCCCAACGAGGGCTCGGCGGCATTTGCCCAGAAGCAGGAAAACCTCAACGAAGGCTCGGCGGCATTTGCCCAGAAGCAGGAAAACCTCAACGAGGGCTCGGACGAATGGAGAATGGAGCTGGCGCCGGAAAGTTAAGAGTTAAAAACTAAAAGTGAAGAGTGCCGGCGACAGCATTCTTCACTCTTCACTTCCACCCCTTCCCCGCCCGAAGGGCATTCCTCCCTTTTATCCCTTTTCATTCAGGTTTCGCGCCCGCTGCGCTTCCAGCTCATTCGCTATCTCCTTCACGCGTTTTTCGGACAGCGGGTAGCACATCATGCCCAGTACGGCGAGCACGCAGCTAATCGCCGGCAGCCAGCTCAGCATGAGGCGTACGCCGAAGATAGCGTGTTCGGACTGCACGGCCACCGCTTCGTCGTAGCCGAACCACGCCAGCAGCCAGCCGCTCAGGGCGGCGCCGAACGCCCAACCCATCTTCTGCGACATGGACGACGACGAGAATATCAGGCCGGTGGCGCGACGCCTGGTCTTCAGCTCCTGGTGGTCGACAATGTCGGCATACATGCTCCAGAGCAGCGGCAACACATAGCCGGCGCAAATGGAGATGAGGATTTGCAGCGTCATGATCCACGCGATTTGGTGCGGCGTAAGGAAAAAGAAGAACACGCTCAGGATGGCGGCGGCGCTCATGGCTATCATGTAGGTTTTTTTCTTTCCGTAGCGGTTCGACAGCGGCGCGGCGAGGGCTACGCCAATCATGTTGGCGGCCTGCCCCGCCAGCAGGTAGATGGTGGCTATGGTCCATCCCAGCACCGGCAGCTTGTAGTTGATTTGAATGTAGTCGGCGAAGTAGAACAGCGCCACGCTGTCGCGGATGGCGTTGAAGAGCAGCGCGGCCATCCCCGAGCCCATGAGTATCCACCACGGGGAGTTGTGGGCAAGGTTGCGCAGGTCTTGTTTGATGGAGGTATTTTCGTCTTTGTTTACCGGTTTCACGCGTTCGCGGGTGAATTTAAAGCACAGGAAAAACAGCGCTGCGCAGATCACGCCGATCACCGCCACCGCCGCCGTCCAGCCTTCCGGCGAACGGCTGATACTGGTAGCGTCGGAAACGCCGGCAACGATAACCGCCCCCGCGTCAAAGACGCCGGCGAAGAAGTCCACCAGCGGTTGCAGCAGCATAAAGGTGATGAAGCTCCCGATGAATGCAAAGAACATCCGGTATGACGACAGGATATTGCGCTCCTTCGGGTGCGGCGACATGACGCCCAGCAGCGAGGCGTAGGGCACGTTCACGGCCGTGTACACCATCATCATCAGGGTGTAGGTGAGGTAGGCATACACCAGCCGGCCGTTTTCCCCCAGCTCGGGCGTGTAAAAAGTTACCACGCCCACCACCGCAAACGGCACGGCGAACCATAGCAGGTAGGGGCGGTACTTGCCCCAGCGCGAGCGGGTGCGGTCGGCGATGATACCCATAAGCGGGTCGTTGACGGCGTCCCAGATGCGCGTGATCAGGAACATGGTGCCGGCGGCTGCCGGCGAGATACCGAAGACTTTGGTGTAGAAAAAGAGCAGGTACATGCCAAAAATTTTCCAGAACATGGACGAGGCCATGTCGCCAAAGCCGTAACCGATTTTGTCTTTAAAAGTCATAGTTAAAAGTTAAAAGTTAAAAGTTAAGAGTTAAAAGTTAAGAGTTAAAAAAACTTTTAGTTTTTAGTTTTTAAATTTTAACTTCAGTGTGTTAATGGTAGAGATAAGCATATAAATTACTTCATCGCAATCCTGAGAAATACTTTTATATAATTCCAAATCCAGATAGTCCGTGTCTTTAAGTAAGGATAACCAATAGGCCGTTTCATTTGCCTCTTTCA
>JAITSM010000193.1 GCA_031287815.1 Prevotellaceae bacterium | reverse complement strand
TACTTTCTTTCGACCTTCCGAAACTCGCGGTACGTATAGTGTGCAGCAAGGGGACTTATATTCGCGCTTTCGCTCGCGATTTGGGTGTTGCGTTGCAAAGCGGCGCGCATTTAACCCGTCTGCGCCGTACCCGGAGTGGAAAATTTAATATTCAAACTATCATTTCTTTAGAAAATTTTGAAAAATTTTTATTGGATAATTGAAACTATTTTCCGAATTTTGCGCGCAATATCCGGGTGTTTTAAGTCTTTATAAAATAAAAAAATTCCATGAAACTTTCTCAATTTAACTTTAAATTTTCTAACGACCTCATTGCAAAATATCCTGCCAAACACCGCGATGAATCGCGGCTTATGGTGCTTCACCGCGACAGTGGAAAGATGGAGCATAAAGTATTCAAAGATATTTTCAAGTATTTTTCCGACGGCGACATCATGATTTTCAATGATACGAAGGTTTTCCCGGCGCGCTTGTATGGCAACAAAGAAAAAACGGGAGCGGAAATCGAAGTGTTCCTGTTGCGCGAACTCAACACCGAGCAGCGGTTGTGGGACGTGCTGGTAGACCCGGCGCGAAAAATTCGAATCGGAAATAAACTGTATTTCGGAGAAGATGATTCCCTGGTGGCCGAAGTGATTGATAATACTACCTCGCGGGGGCGCACCGTGCGTTTCCTGTTTGACGGCACGCACGAAGAATTTAAGAGGACGCTGTTCGGATTAGGCGAGATGCCGCTTCCGCGTTGGGTGCGCAAACACAACGAGCCGCTGGATGAAGAGCGCTACCAGACTATTTTTGCAAAAAACGAGGGCGCGGTCGCCGTACCTGCCGCCGGTTTGCACTTCAGCCGCGAACTCTTGAAACGTATGGAAATAGAGGGCATCCAACGGACATACGTTACTTTGCACATGAGTTTGGGAAGTTTCCGGGTCGTAGATGTGGAAGACCTTTCGAAACACCGCATGGATTCGGAACAGGTAATTGTCCGGGAAGAGGCCGTGTCAATGGTGAATCAGGCGAAAGAAAACAATAAACAGGTTTGCGCTGTCGGCTCTACTACGTTGCGGGCTATCGAAACGGCAGTGACCACGCAAGGCCGGTTGAAAACATTCGACGGATGGACAAATAAATTTATATTTCCGCCTTACGATTTTACCGTACCGACCGCAGTGATTACAAATTTTCATCTTCCTTTCTCTACTATGCTAATGGCGGTAACCTCTTTCAGCGGGTACGATCAGATGAAAAAAGCGTACGAACAGGCGGTGAAAGACAAATACCGTTTCGGTACGTACGGCGACGCCATGTTAATACTGTAGCCCTGCGCCAAAGAGGGGCGTCGTATTCTTCTCACTTTGCTAAAAATGTCGGGCAACACAACCACTATACCTGCCGGCTCCGGCGGAGCTCCTCCGGCGAACAATCAGCTGCTATATTATATTGCTATCGGTTTGATTCCCGGCATTGGCTGTACGTTAGCCAAACGCTTAATCGCCCATTGCGGCAGCGCGGAAGCCGTGCTGCGCGAAAGAAAAACAACGTTGCAAAAAATTCCCGGCATCGGGGAAACGCTGGCGCAGGAAATTTCAAAACAGCAAGCGCTGCCACGCGCCGAAAAGGAATGTGAATTTCTTGTAAAAAATAATTTTCACGCGCTTTGTTATAGCGATGATAAATTTCCGCAACGCCTGGCTCAATGCGAAGACGCCCCTGTCGTACTGTTCGTCAACGGAACGATTGATTTTAACCAGGCCAAAGTGTTAAGTGTGGTCGGCACGCGGAATGCTACGCCGTACGGCATAGCACAGTGCGAAAAAATAATAGCGCAATTGGCGGAACGCGGCCATGCGCCTGTTATAGTAAGCGGGCTGGCGTACGGTATCGATATTTGCGCGCACAAAGCTGCATTGCAAAATAACTTGCCGACGGTCGCCGTAATGGCAACGGGTTTAGACAAAATTTATCCTTCGTTGCACTATGCTACGGCAAAAAGAATAACCGCACAGGGCGGCGCGCTGGTAACGGATTTTTTATCGTATACAAAACCCGACCGGCAAAACTTCATACAACGCAACCGCATCATTGCCGGCCTTGCCGACGCAACCATCGTGGTGGAATCCGGCGAAAAAGGCGGCGCGCTGATTACGGCCGACCTGGCGTTGTCGTACAACCGCGACGTACTGGCCGTGCCCGGCCGCGCAGACGATACTTATTCGAAAGGATGCAATGCGCTCATTCGTTCCAATAAAGCGGCATTGATTGAAACTGTTGCCGATATTGAGTATGCGTTAGGCTGGACGCTACATGCGAAAGAAAAAGCGCAACAATTACCCCTGTTTGTTTCGCTCACCGCCGAAGAACAGGTTATTGTAGATGCGTTGAGAGGAAACCCTTCCATCACTATTGACTCGCTTTGCCATGCTACAAAAATCCCGATAGCGCGGTTATCCGTTTTATTGCTCACCATGGAAATGAATAACCTGTTACGCACCTTGCCCGGCAAACGGTATGAATTAAAATGACGCTCCTTATCCCACAGATGGACACAGATTTTTTCAGATTACACAGATTTCTTTAAATTGAAAATTGAAAGTTGAAAATGGGCTGGCGCCAGCCAACTTTTAGTTTTTAACTTTTAACGTTAAAAGGCGCCAGCCAATTCTCAATTTTCCATTAACTAAGCCCGAAGGGCTTGAATTTTCATAACCCCATGCAAGTGAAGCGTAGCGTAACGCAGCATGGGGGCTACATGGCACTTCCTGCTTTTCGCGCGGAGCACCCGCTTTCCGCTATGCACGGACAGTGCGCCGCGCGAAAGGCTGGGGAGGCTTTTCCGCAGGCTGCGCTGCGCTGGCCTGCGGTTATGAAAATCCGGCGTTGCACGCCGCTTAACCTCACCCACGTCATTGCGAGGAGGAACGACGAAGCAATCCAGAAGATTCCATTCGCTTCCCACTGGATTGCTTCGCTTCGTTCGCAATGACGGCGGCTGGCGCAAGCTATCTCATACTTCATACTTCATAATTCATAATTCCCCTCTTTTTTGTTTTTCATAATTTTTACTACCTTTGCGCAAATTTTTCGAGGAAGTGAAACGCATTTTGTCCATCCTTTTTGTAGCGGTAGCGACGATCAACCTGTCGCTGTTTACGGTCACGCCGCATCACCACCACGGCGCGGTGATGTGCGCAGCCGCAGAACACTGCGGGCAGGATCATACGCCCGACAGCGACCATACGGACAGCGCCCCCCGCCACTGCGTCTCCTGCACCGCCGGGACGGACGCGCCGGCGCAGCCCCCTCACGGGCACAAATGCAAATGCACCGGCGGCGATCACTCCCCACAGCCCCTCCAGCCGCTGGCGGCGCTTTTAAGCGCTCCGGGCTACGTACCCGCAGCAGCGGCACTTTCTATTCCCGCCGTAGCGTGTAATCACGCATCCATCCACATCCCCTCGCCGGGCATCCACCGGCATGCCGGCTTACGCGCGCCCCCCTGTGTTAGTTAGCAGTGGGCAGTCGCAGTAGGCAGTAGGCAGTAGGCAGTTGCAGTTAACAGTAGGCAGTAAGCAGTGATTAGTGGTTCCCCACTCTTCACCCTTCACCTGTCACTCGTCACTCTCTTCACCCTTCACTCATCACCGCCGTCACTCGTCACCACCCACGGTCCATGTTCTACCAGTCTAATGTCTATGTTCCATAAAAAAAGTCTTAAGTTTTACAAAAATGAAATTATACTTATATATATTATACCTGTTATTCGCCGGCGTGCTGATTGCCGGCTGCAGGCCGTCGCACGCGGGCGGCGAGGGGCAGTACGCCCATGAAGAAGAAAACGAACAGCCGGGCGTTATCGCCTTTACGGCAGCACAAGCCCAAGCCGCCGGGCTGCAAACCGTGCAAATGGCGGCGGGAACGTTCAGCCGGGTCATTAAAACCGGCGGGCAGGTGCAGCCGGCGCAGGGCGACGAGGTCACCGTAGCCGCTACTGCGGAAGGCATCCTCACGCTGATTCACCCGTCGATGTCCGACGGCGCCAGCGTAAGGGCAGGGGAGGCGTTGGCGGCAGTGTCGGCAAAAAACCTGCCGGAGGGCGACCCGGCAGCCAAAACAAAAGTGGCCTACGAAACCGCCCTGAAAGACTACCGGCGCGCGGAAGAATTGGTGAAAGACACTATTATTTCGGCAAAGGAATTTGAACAGGCGCGCCTGCGTTACGAAACCGCAAAAACCGCGTACCAGGCACAGGCGGACAACTATACGCCCGGCGGCGTGAAAATCGCTTCGCCGGTAACGGGGTTTGTGAAAAAACGCTGGGCGGAAGAGGGCGATTATGTGACGGTGGGGCAGCCGGTGGCAGTGATTTCGCAAAACAAACGCCTGCAATTGCGCGCCGAAGCGCCGGAAAGGTACTTCCAGGCTCTCCGCAGTATCCACAGCGCCCACTTCAAGACGGCGTACAGCGATACGCTGTATAAACTCCCGGCATTGCGCGGGCAACTGCGCTCGTTTGGGAAAGCGTCGGGGCTGTATATCCCGGTGGTGTTTGAATTTGATAATCCCGGCGACCTGCTTCCCGGCGCTTTTGCGGAGGTTTACCTGCTGGGCGCGCCGCAGGAGAACGTGATGGCCGTCCCCATCACCGCCCTGACGGAAGAACAGGGGTACTATTTCGTATACCTCCAACTCTCGGGCGAGACCTACCGGAAACAGGCCGTAACGCTTGGTGCCTCCAACGGCGAAAAGGTGCAGGTGCTTTCCGGGTTAAACCCCGGCGATGTGGTGGTCACGCGCGGCGCCTACCAGGTGAAGCTGGCCGCCGCCACCCCGCAGCTGCCGGCAGGACACAGCCATTGAATGGAGAATGAAGAGTGGAGAATGGAGAATGTCTTTTGAGGCGCAAGCCAATTCTCCATTTTCAATTCTCCATTCTCCATTCTCCATTAAACAGGCGCCAGCACTAACCACTAATAATTCATAATTAAAAACTACATTAAAAAATATGCTAAATGCTATTATTAAATTTTCGCTGAACAACCGGCTATTGGTGCTGGTGGGGGCGGCGGCGCTGATTGTGGCGGGGATGTATGCCGGCGCTACGGCGGAGGTAGATGTTTTCCCCGACCTGAATGCGCCGACGGTGGTCGTGATGACGGAAGCCAAAGGCATGGCGCCCGAAGAAGTCGAGCAGCTGGTGACCTTCCCGGTAGAAACGGCGGTCAATGGGGCTGCCGGCGTCCGCCGCGTGCGTTCTTCTTCGACCACCGGGTTTTCGATTGTATGGGTAGAGTTTACGTGGGGTACGGATATTTACCGCGCCCGGCAGATTGTATCCGAAAAGCTGGCGGTAATCAAGGAATCCCTGCCGCCGGACACCGGGATGCCGGTGCTGGGGCCGCCGTCGTCCATACTGGGCGAGCTGATGATTATCGGGCTGTGGTCTGACACGGTTTCGCTGCAGCAATTGCGTACGCTGGCCGACTGGACTGTGCGCCCCCGCTTGCTTTCTACCGGCGGCGTGGCGCAGGTAACGGTGCTGGGCGGGGAAATCAAGGAATACCAAATCCGCCTCAGCCCCGAAAAGATGAGGCACTACGCCGTCGGGCTGAACGAGGTCATCGGCGCGGTGCGCGGGATGAACCGGAATGTGTCGGGCGGCATCCTCTATGAATACGGCAATGAGTACATCATTCGCGGGATGCTCGCCACCGCCGATTTGGGGACGATGGGGAAAACGGTGGTGAAAAGCGTCGATAACCTCCCGGTATTGCTGGAGCACATTGCCGAAGTAACCATAGGGAACAAAACGCCCAAATTAGGCGTGGCCACTCACCGGGGGCAGCCCGCCGTGCTGATTACCGTTACCAAGCAGCCGGATACCGGCACGCTGGAATTAACCGAAAAGATAGACCGCTCGCTGGAAGAACTGCGGCAGGCGCTGCCGGCGGGCGTGGAGATGTCTACCGACATTTTCCGGCAGGCGCGGTTTATCGAAAGCGCTATCGACAATGTGAAAACATCCCTGTATGAAGGCGGTATTTTCGTGGTCATAATCCTGTTCCTTTTCCTCATGAATGTCCGCACGACCGTTATTTCGCTGGTCACTATCCCGCTTTCGCTGGTGGTATCCGTGCTCGCGTTAAAGGCCATGGGGCTTACGATAAATACCATGAGCCTGGGCGGGATGGCGATTGCTATCGGCTCGCTGGTGGATGATGCGATTGTGGATGTGGAAAACGTATTCAAGCGGCTGCGGGAAAACCGGCTGAAGCCGCCGGAAGAACAGTCGGGCGTTATCCAGGTGGTATATGAAGCCTCGAAGGAAGTGCGGATGCCGATTTTAAATTCCACCCTGATTATTGTCGCCAGTTTTGTACCGCTATTTTTCCTTTCGGGAATGGAAGGCCGCATGCTGGCGCCGCTGGGGATTACATTTATCATCGCCCTCTTCGCCTCTACGCTGGTTGCGCTAACCCTCACGCCGGTGCTGTGCAGCTATCTGCTAAAGACCTCCCCCCCGGAGGGGCGGGGGAGGGCAGGGGAGGGGTATATCGTCCGCAAGCTGAAGCAGGGCTATCGTCCGGCGCTGGTATGGGCGTTGGGGCATAAGAAGGGCGTGATTGGCGGGGCGGCGGTGGCGCTGGCGGCGGCGGTGGCGTTTTTTTTCCTGCTGGGGCGCAGCTTCCTCCCGTCGTTCAACGAGGGGTCGTTTACGATAAACATCAGCACGCAGCCCGGCATTTCGCTGGACGAGTCAGACAGGATAGGCCGCATGGCTGACAGCATCCTGCTTTCCGTGCCGGAAATCCGGACGGTGGGGCGCAAAACCGGCCGCGCCGAACTGGACGAGCACGCCCTGGGCGTGAACGTCTCGGAAATAGAAGCGCCCTTTTCTGTTTCCAGTGGGCAGTTTTCAGTCGGCAGTCAGCAGTCGGCAGTCGGCAGTCGGCAGTCGGCAGTCGGCAGTCAGCAGTCGGCAGTCAGCAGTCGGCAGTCAGCAGTCAGCAGTCGGCAGTCGGCAGTCAGCAGTCGGCAGTCGGCAGTCAACAGATACCCTATTCCGGCGTAAGCCACTGCTTACTGCCGACTGGGAACTGCCGACTGTAAACTGCCCACTGCCTACTGGAAACTATAAACTGCCAACTGGCCGCCGTTCCAAGGAGGCCATCCTGGCGGACATCAGGGAGAAACTGGGCATACTGCCCGGCGTGACTGTCGAAATCGGGCAGCCTATTTCGCACCGTATCGACGCCATGCTGTCGGGAACGCGGAAAAATATTGCCGTAAAGGTCTTCGGCGCCGACCTGCACACCCTCTTCCTGCTGGGCAACCGGATACAAGAGGCGGTCAGGGAAGTCGAAGGCCTCGCCGACCTGAGTGTGGAACAACAGGTGGAACGCCCCCAGCTCAAAATCGAACCGAAGCGCGAACTGCTGGCCAGGTACGGCATCACCTTACCCGAATTTGCCGAAGTCATCAATGTCCTGCTCGCCGGCGAGGCGGTCTCGCGCGTCTATGAAGAAGGCAAGGTCTTTGACCTGACCCTGAAGGCGGGCGACAGTAACCGGGAATCGCTGGAAAGCATCCGCAACCTCATGATTGACGTAGGCGGCTCCCTGCCGGCAGTTTCCAGTGGGCAGTTGTCAGTCGGCAGTCGGCAGTCAGGTGGCAGCGGTTATAGTAATTCCGGCGATAGCCCGCTGCCTACTGCAAACTGGGAACTGCCTACTAAAATTCCTTTGGGCAACATCGCCGACATCCGCTCGTCCGCAGGACCGAATACCATCAACCGCGAAAACCTCTCCCGCAAGATGGTCGTATCCGCCAATGTGGCGGGGCGCGACTTGCGGAGCGTGGTCAACGACATGCAGGCGCGGATTCACGAAAGCGTCCCCCTGCCCGAAGGCTACCGGATTGAATACGGCGGGCAGTTCGAGAGCGAACAGGCGGCCTCGCGCACCCTGCTGCTGACTTCGCTGCTGGCGGTGCTCGTCATTTTCCTGTTACTGTTTAACCAGTTCCGCAGCATAACCCAGTCGCTGGTGGTACTCCTGAACCTCCCGCTGGCGCTCATCGGCGGAATATTCACCCTCGTATTCACCGGCGGCGAAGTAAGCATTCCCGCCATCATCGGGTTTATTTCCCTCTTCGGCATTGCCACCCGCAACGGAATGCTGCTGATTTCGCGTTACAACGACCTCCGCCAAACCGGCCTCTCCGTCATAGACAGCGTACTCAGCGGCTCCTTAGACCGCTTCAACCCCATCCTGATGACCGCCCTCACTTCGGCCCTGGCGCTCATCCCCCTGGCGGTCTACGGCGACTTGCCCGGAAATGAAATCCAAAGCCCCATGGCAAAAGTCCTGCTCGGCGGCCTCCTCACCTCTACCCTGCTCAATGGATTCATCATCCCCGCCATGTACCTCCTCACGGAACGAAAAAGATGACTAATGTGACTAATGTGACTAATGTGACTAATGTGACTAAGGTGACTAATGTGACTAATTGGGCTGGCGCCAGCGCTCTTCACCCTTCACTCATCACCCTTCACGCTATGAATTATGAATTAGGAATTAGGAATTATGAACTTTGTGGGAAGGGGATGAAGGCTGGCGCCAGCACTCTTAACTCTTAGTTCTTAACTCAAAAACATGAATTATGATATATCTGTCGACGACCGAGACCGACTAGTCTCGATGACCGAGACCGACCAGTCTCGACGACCGAGACCGACCAGTCTCGATGACCGAGACCGACCAGTCTCGACGACCGAGACCGACCGGTACCGATGACCGGTACCGACCGGTACCGATGACCGGTACCGATGACCGGTACTGAGCGGTACCGATGACCGGTACCGACCGGTACCGATGACCGGTACTGAGCGGTACCGATGACCGGTACTGAGCGGTACCGATGACCGGTACAATGATGAGTGGTTAACAGGGCTGGCGCCAGCCACCTTAAACCTTAAACTTTAAACCTTAAATATTAAATAATATTATGAAAAGAACAACACTTTTAGTCCTCCTGCTGCTTTTGGCAGGCAGCCTGCCCGGGCAGGAGCAGCCTAATGGAGAATGGAAAATGGAAAATGGAGAATTAGCTGGCGCCAGCCAACTCACCCTTCACCCTTCACCCTTCACCCTTCACCCTTCACCCTTCACGCTCCATTCAATTGAGCAAAACAACACCACCCTGAAGGCGCTGCGGGAAAAAACCGGCGCCCGGCAGATAGAAAACAGCACCGGCATCTTCCTGCCCGGCCCGGAGGTAGAGGTAAATTACCTTTGGGGAAGCCCCGCTGCTACCGGCAACCGTACCGACATAGCCGTCCGCCAGCGCTTCGACATTCCCACCCTCGCCGGCATGAAAGCCCGCGCCGCCCGACAGCAAAACAGCCTGCTCGACCTGCAATACCGCTCCGACAGGCTGGCCATCCTCACGGAAGCAAAACAGTACTGCAACGAAATCATTTACCGCAACGCCCTGCTCAAAGAACTCTCCATACGCCTCGAGCACGCCCAAACCATCGCCAAAAGCTACCGCGAACGCCTCGACAAGGGCGACGCCACCATTTTGGAACACAACAAGGCCTTGCTGAACCTGGCGACGGCGAAGGGCGAAATCGCCCGCATCGAAATGGAACGCACCGCCCTGCTGGAAGAGCTGGCGCGCCTGAACGGCGGGATACCCCTCTCGCTCAACGACGACCGCTACGACGAACAGCCCCTCCCCGCCGACTTCGAAAAATGGTTTGCACAACTGGCGCAACAGCATCCCGCGCTGGCTTATGCCCAACAGCAGGTCACCCTCCGGAAACAGGAAGTAACCCTCCAAAAAGCCCTGTCGTTGCCCACCCTTTCGGCCGGCTACATGAGCGAAACCGTAGTGGGGCAGCAATACCGGGGGCTCAGCGTAGGCATTTCCCTTCCCCTCTGGGAAAATAAAAACCGGGTCAAACAGGCGAAAGCGGCCGTCAGCGCCGCCGAAGGCGAACAGGCCGACCACTACCGGCAACTCTACGGACGCCTCCTAACGGACTACCGCCGCGCCGCCGCCCTGAAGGCGCTGGCCGATGATTACCGCCGCGCCCTGTCCGCCCTCCACAACGCCGCCCTCCTGAAAAAAGCCCTCGACGCAGGAGAGATTTCCCTCCTCGACTACATGCTGGAGTTGGGGCTCTACTACACCACCGTCAACCAGGCCCTCGCCGCCGAACGCGACTACCACCAGGCGCTCGTTGCTTTTTTAATGGAGAATGTCTTTTGAAGTATGAAGTATGAGGTATGATGTATGAGGTATGCTGGCGCCAGCGCTCATACCTCATACCTCATACCTCACCCTTCACCCTTCACCCTTCACCCTTCACTCTTCACTCTTCACTCTTCACTCTTCACCCTTCACCCTTCACTCTTCACCCTTCACCCTTCACCTCTGTTGAAACAATTGTTAAAAATTTGCGTGGTGAGATTTTAAGATGTAGTTAAAAATGCGTACATTTGCCGAAACAATATTCATTTTGCTTTGTTTAACTTAATAATTTATACACATGAAATTCATTGTCTCAAGTACCGAATTTGTGAGCCACCTGTTGTCGGTTGGCCGCGTTATCAGCAATAAAAACAGCCTGCCTATCCTGGATAACTTCTTATTCCGGCTGGCGGGAAAAGAATTAAGTATTACCGCCTCCGATTTGGAAACCACGTTGGATACCGTGATAACTATCGACAATGTGGAAGAAGAGGGCGCGATTGCGGTGCCCGCCAAATTGCTGACCGAATCATTGCGCGACTTTGCCGAACAGCCGCTCACGTTCATGGCCAATGCCGCGACCCATTCGGTGGAGATCAGCTGGGCGGGAGGTAAATTTAATATTCCGGGCAGCCCGGCGGAAGATTATCCCGCAAGGCCGGCGCTGACAAATGTCGAGGCGACGCTGTCGCTGCCGGCAAATGTGCTGCTGGACGCCATTAACCATACCCTGTTCGCCACCGCCGACGATGAGTTGCGCCCCATGATGAACGGTATCTATTTTGACATGGGCAACGACAGCACGTCGTTCGTGGCTTCCGACGCGCACAAGCTGGTGAGCTATACCCGCGGGGATGTGAAGGCGGACAAGGCTTCTTCGTTCATCCTCTCGAAAAAGCCGGCGACTTTATTGAAAAACATCTTAGGTAAAATTACCGACACCGTAAAAGTGGAACTGGACAAAACGCATGCGGTATTTACCCTGCCCAGCTATTCATTGATTTGCCGGTTGATTGAAGGCACTTATCCTGCTTACCGCTCGGTGATTCCTGCCGATAATTCGCACCTCATCACGGTAGACCGCATCGACTTGCTGAATTGCGTACGCCGCGTATCCGTATTCTCCAACCAGGCCAGCAACCTGATTAAATTGAAAATTACGGAAAATGAATTGACGGTATCCGCACAGGATTTGGATTTCCTGGTGTCGGCTTACGAACGCCTGAATTGCCAGTACTCCGGCGAAGAGCTTGAAATTGGCTTCAAATCTACTTTCCTGAGCGACATTCTGAGCAATTTGGCCTCCGCAAACGTGCTGATAAAATTAGCGGACGCCAGCCGTGCCGGTTTAATCCTGCCGGTAGAAAAAAGTAATGAAAACGAAGATATCCTCACGTTGCTGATGCCGATGATGATTGGCGCGTAGCCATCCTATCAGTAAATAAAGAAGCCGCCGGCGTAGCCGGCGGCTTCTTTTTAAAGAGATAACTGTTTCTTTAGTTCCTTACATACCGTAGTATAGCATTGGTATCAAAAATCACCATATTTTTCTTTCAGGTGAGCAGCCCATGCATTTTTCTCTTGAACAATGAGGGCGGGGTTGGTGTATTGTTTCAGGTAGCCTTTCATACTGTTTGCGGCATGAGCCGGTTCTTTTGTTTCAAACAAGGGAGATACGGTAACTTCAACCCGGCTGTTTTGCATTTGTGGCGGTATAGGCATAATTGATGAAAGTTGTTGCGCATGCATTATTTTTCTAATTACTTCCATAGCATGATTTTTTATTTTCCCACAAATATATAAAAAATATTTCATCCCTTTTTTATTTGCCGTAAAAGTAAGGTTCCCGGAGCTGCCGGCAGTTGTAGTGCGACGACATGCTCTCGCCGTAGGCGCCGGCAGAGCAGATAAGCAATAAATCATTGCGCGAAACTTTATTCAGCGGCACGTCCTTGCCGAAGCTGTCGGTCGATTCGCACACCGGCCCGACCACATCGTATTTTTCCACCGCCCCGCCGGATGAGATGTTTTCTATCTTGTGATAGGCTTCGTACAACGCCGGTCGGATAAGTTCCGTCATGCCCGCATCGGCGATTGCAAATTTTTTTACGCTGCCTTCTTTGACATACAAAACTTTTGTAAGCAGCGTCCCGCACTGTCCTACGAGAGAACGCCCCAGTTCAAAATGGATATGCTGCCCGCCGTAGCGTTTCAAATGCGTGGCGAAAAGTTGGAAAAATGCGGAAAAACCGGCTATTCTTTCTTCCTCCGGTGCATAATAATTTATTCCCAGCCCGCCGCCGAGGTTGAGGTGTTCGGGCAGCAAGCCCATGCCCGACAGGCGTTCCTGGATTTCATTGACGCGAAGGCACAGGCTGTGGAAATTTTCCATGTCCGTTATTTGCGACCCGATATGAAAATGGAGGCCTTTAAACGCAACGTTTTTCAATTCCGGCAAGGTTTTCAACACCGCATCCAGCAAGTCGAGGTTGATGCCGAATTTATTTTCCTTGACGCCGGTGATGATATGGCGGTGCGTGTTCACTATGATGTCGGGGTTGATGCGCAAGGCTACCGGCGCAACCTTTTTCCGTTTTCCGGCCAATTCGTCAATCACCTTCAGTTCCGCCAGCGATTCCACATTGAAGCAAAAAATGTTTTTCTCCAAAGCCAGTGCTATTTCCTCATCGGCTTTCCCGACGCCGGCATACACGATTTTTTCGGCAGGAAAACCGGCCTGCAGTACGGCCTGCATCTCGCCGCCGCTTACGCAGTCAGCGCCCAAACCGCACGCGGCTATCTGCTGCAAAATACGGTGATTGAAATTCGCCTTTACCGCATAATGAATCTCGTAATGGTATTGGGCGGCTTCGCGCTGCGCTGCCTGCAATGTTTCCTCCAGCAATGCGGTGTCGTATAAATAGCACGGCGTAGGCAGGGTCTCCAGCGTTGTCAATGGCGGAAAAAAGTTTTTCATACAGGTATGAATTATGAGTTATGAGTTATGAGTTATGAGTTATGAGTTATGAGTTATAACTCCGGCGCCAGCCTAATTAGTCACATTAGCACATTAGTCACATTAAAGAATTAGTCACTTTACAAAATGAAAGTGGGGGCCGAAACGTTCAAAGGCCGCTTTGTCCAACGCTTCGCGGTGGTCGGGATGCGCTATGCTGATAATTAACCTGGCGCGTTCCTGCAGGGTTTTTCCATACAAATTGACTGCGCCGTATTCCGTAACAAACCAGTGAATGTGGTTGCGGGTAGTCACCACGCCCGTGCCCAGGCTGAGCGCCGGCGCAATTTTGCTGACGCCTTTATTGGTTACCGACGGCATGGCGATGATGGCCTTGCCGCCTTCGGAGAGCGACGCCCCGTAAATGAAATCTATTTGCCCGCCCACGCCGGAATAGAACGTCGTGCCCAGCGAATCGGCGCCCACCTGCCCGGTGATGTCTACCTGCAACGCCGAATTGATGGCCGTTACCTTCGGGTTTTTGGCAATGACAAACGGATCGTTCGTGTAGCGCACGTCCTGCATCAGTACCATCGGATTGTCGTCAATAAAATTATAGCAGTGCTGCGACCCCATGAGGAAGGTGGAAACCATTTTCCCCTTATCCAGCGCCTTGTTGGCGCCATTGATAACGCCCTTTTCCACCAGCGGCAATACGCCGTCGGCAAACATCTCGGTGTGGATACCCAGGTTTTTATGGTTGCCCAGCTGCGCCAGCACCGCATTGGGAATGGCGCCGATGCCCATTTGCAACGTGGCGCCATCTTCGACTAACGCCGCACAGTTTTTCCCGATAGCCGCTTCCACTTCATTCGGTTCGGTGAAGTGCGCGGGCTCCAGCGGGGTGTTGTCTTCCACAAACAGGTCTATCCAGTTGGCGGGAATCATGGCGTCGCCCCAGGCGCGCGGAACTTCCGAATTTACCACCGCCACCACCTTGCCGCCGGATTTGCGGGCGGTCTCGATTGCCGCCAGCGTAGCGTCCACCGAAGTGCCGAGCGACACGAAGCCGTGCCTGTCGGGCGAAGAAACCTGTATCATCGCCACATGGCAGGGCAACACATTTGCGCGGTACAGCTTTTGTGTTTCGCTCAAAAAAACGGGAATATAATCGGCATAGCCGGCCTGCACGCCCTTGCGCACGTTCGCCCCGACAAAAAAGGCGTCGTGCTGGAAAATGCCTTCATACTGCGCTTCTACATAAGGCGCCACCCCTTCGGTATGCAAATGATGGATGTGTACATTTTTCAGCTCGCCGCGGCTGCCACGTTCGCACAAGGCTTTGATAAGGATTTGCGGAGCGCTCGCCACGCTGCTGAAATGTACGTGGTCGTTTGATTTTACTACTTTCACCGCTTCCTGCGGCGTAACAAATTTAAAGTTCATACGTTTTTTATTAAGTTATTTTTTAATTAAATTTCAAAAAACCATGCAAAGATATAAAAAATGTGACTAATTATTTAAAAAGTAAAAAAAACGCCGGTAACTGAAATGCTGCCGGCGTCTTTTTTAATTAAATCTTTAAATCGTCCTTTAATGAGGCTTTGCGATGTTTTCGCGCATGTCGGTATCGGCTTGTATGTTTTTCATTTTATAATAATCCATGATACCGAGGTTGCCGTTACGGAAGGCTTCGGCCATAGCCAGCGGCACCTGCGCTTCGGCTTCTATCACTTTGGCGCGCGCTTCCTGGGCTTTGGCTTTCATTTCCTGTTCGAGCGCCACCGCCATTGCGCGTTTTTCTTCGGCGCGTGCCTGGGCGATATTTTTGTCGGCGTTGGCCTGGTCCATTTGCAGCACCGCGCCGATGTTCCGCCCGATGTCTATATCGGCAATATCAATGGAGAGGATTTCAAAGGCAGTGCCGGCGTCCAGCCCTTTTTCGAGCACCACGCGCGAAATGGAGTCGGGGTTTTCCAGCACGCTCTTGTGCGATGTCGCCGAGCCGATACTCGATACGATGCCTTCGCCCACGCGCGCCAGAACGGTTTCCTCGCCTGCGCCGCCCACCAGCTGTTTAATGTTGGCGCGCACGGTTACCCGCGCTTTTGCAATCAGCTGGATGCCGTCTTTTGCTACGGCCGTTACCGGCGGGGTGTTGATCACTTTCGGGTTTACCGACATTTGCACGGCTTCGAATACATCGCGCCCTGCGAGGTCAATCGCAGCGGCCATTTTGAAGTCCAGCGGGATATTTGCCTTATCCGCCGACACGAGGGCGTTCACCACTTTCGGCACATGCCCTTTTGCCAGGTAGTGCGCTTCCAGGGCGTTGGCGTCCAGTTTCAGCCCGGCTTTCGTTCCCGTAATCATCGCCAGTACAATAGTGCTTGGCGGCACTTTGCGCCACCGCATCAGCACCAGCTGTAAAAGTGAAATCCGCACGCCGGAAATCAGCGCCTGAAACCATAAGGTAATGGGAAAAAAATAGAGCAGGATAAAAAAGCCGGTCAGTATGACGGCCGCCCAAATCAAATAAATTATTTCCATAATCAAAAGTATTTTTAGTTAAACATTATTAAGTTTAATGGGTTTTACAATCACTTTGGTGTTGTCCAGCTTCACGATTTCGACCTGCTGCGCCGGCCCGATGATGCCTTCAAAAGCGGTAGCTTCGATTTGCACGTTATTTACTTTAACCGTCCCTACCGGCGACAGGCGTGTCAGGGTAACGCCCTGCATCCCTGCGGCGAGGCCGCGCCCTGCCGCCGTGTCTACCGCCTGCGATGTAATGGCGGAAGTGAGCGATAGCCGTTTCCATGTCTTGGGGCGCAAGGCAAACCACGCAAAAACCATGCAGATAATAATCGTTCCCGCCAGTATGAAATGCCCGGTGTGGTCGTCGTATTTATAATAGGACATCACCACCCCGCCGACCAGCGCCAGCAGTCCCAGTATGCCCGTAATGCCGAAGCCCGGAATAATCAACAGTTCCATCAGCAGCAGGACAACGCCTAATAAAATTAATGTTATTATAAGTGCCATAACGGCGTCAAAGGTACAAAAAAAAGTTGAAGTAGGAGGTATGAATTATGAGGGGGGGGAAGTTAAGAACTAAAAGTTAAGAACTAAGAGTTGGCTAACGCTGTCCCGTAGGGACAATATGTTGGTAGAAAATAATTATACCGCGTCGCCCCTCGTCCCCTGGGACGAAATGTGGGTAGAAAATTTAATTATGAATTATCGCATATCGCATATCGCTTTTCCACATTCCGTCCCAGGGGACGGTAGGGCGCGGTGTTTATGCATAGTTCTACCAACATTTTGTCCCTACGGGACAGCGCTCATACCTCCTACTTCAAAAAAAACACCGGCATCTTTCCATACCGGCGTCTTTCATTAGATTTGCGATGTGCGATGTGCGATTTGGGGACGCACAGCCGTGCGTCCCTGCGACGTTCACCGCCTGGTCGTACAGGAGGGTGTGGTTGCGAGGCAACGAATCAGTACTGTTTCTCATAGTTGCATGTGTTTGGTTTATAGCTTAATTAATTGATTATACCGGGTCGATTGTTGACCACTACATTTCAATTGCTGACGTCAACATTCCGGTTGCTGACGTCAACATTTTGATTGCTGACGTCAACATTTCAATTGCTGACGTCAGCATTTCGATGCTGACGCAGTTTTTTTGCCTTACGGCGGCATAAACTGTTCAAATTTTAATCCCTTTTTATTTTGCATTGTTTTTTAGTCGTGAGTCGTGAGTCGTGAGTGGCTGGCGCCGGTTTAACCACACCCCCAGCCCCTCTCCTAAAGGCGAGGGGTGCCGGACAGTGCAGATAAAACCACTCATTGTATACCATTTTCCATTTTCTATTTTCTATTTTCCGTTGCCGCGCTCCTGCTCCGCGCCCACCCCCTCGCCTTTAGGAGAGGGGGTTGGGGGGTGAGGTTATAAGGCGTTTCAACTACACCCCTAAGGTTTCCCTGACACCCCTACCCCTCCGGCTTCTTTTTCTCTCTTTTCATAGCAATTATTAAAACGTAAAAATTAAGAAGTTCCTGCGACTACCGCACGCAATTCAAGGCGAACCCAGCGTACTTGGGGTAGGCGGCCGCAATGTAGCTGATACCATTGAGGAGTCCCAGGTAATTTGCCATTGTACCAAGTGTTTCGGTTGTGGACCAATAGCAGCCGAGGGTATCGCCTTGGAGGTACTGGCCTTTTTCCGTGCAACCCGTATAGGCAAAGCCATAACTACCAATTAAATTAATGGCCTTAGTACTGCAATCACTGGGACTACCATTAACAATCTGACATTGGTCGTCGCGTGTGGGCACGCGCCAGGGGGATGGACACAACTTGGATGCATATTGTACAACCATACACCACGAAAACCAGTTACCATAAGAAGTACTGTAATAATTCTGGGCGCAATCAGCCTTATAAGCGTCGGAAGAGCCACCGTCAAAATCGGAATAGGTACGGGTATTACACCACGTAACCGTAACAGGAGACGAAAGCGTCAGACCATTGACGCTATATGTAGTGGAACTGGTAAAACCAACAGCGCCTAACGTTAAAGTGGGAGTAGTACAATTTGTATAAGTAATCCCCGTGAATACGGTTAGCGTGCCGGTAACGCTCGCATTTGCACAGCCATTAGCATTGGCGGTGGTAACCGTATAATCAAATGTGCCGGCAGCGGTGGGGGTTCCGCTAACCGTATAGGTATTCGAAGCCCACGCGCCGGACACGCCTGTAGGAAAACTGCCGGCAGTCAACGTCGCTCCGGAGGCATTAGTTGTAGTGTATTTTAAAGCAGGCAACGCGGTGTTTACCGGGACGGTTAGGCTACTGCTGCCGGCGGAAAGTTGAATACTGGGCGGCGCGGGAATAATGCCGGCGGGGTTGTCGGTGGCATCGGTTAGCGAAGTAATGCAGGTACCCGGGCCAAAGGTAGCATTGCCGGCGGGCAGGGTCGTTCCATTTACGGTAAACGGCAGCGTGCCGGTTAACTTGTAGCTGCCATCAGGCTGCAACTCCGCGTTGGGCGGGTAGTTTAAGGCGTAGGCGCACCAGTTGAATTGCTGCGCGCCGGCGTCAAGGCTCAGGGTGGCCGTAATATTTGCACTGCCGCTGCTGCCGGAAGTATTTAACCAAAAGCCGCGTAGTCCGGCAACGGTCGCCACGCTGCCGGCGCCGGCGTTCTTGGCTACCGCCGTAACAAGGGCGCGCTTCCAGGTATTGCCCGCCGTAGAGGCATTCTCTACCTTAATATAATCCACAATTACCCAGATTTGGTCGTTGTGCGGCTGCGCCGTCCACGTAACGGTAAAGGAAATTTTGCTGGCGGGATAGTCCGTTGCCATATTGGAAACGGTTACTTGCGCAGAAACGCGCCCTGCCCCCCAAAGGGGGAATAATAGAGCGATTAAAAAATACTTTTTCATAAATTTATTGATTCAAGTTTAAAATTGCCGGCGTTACGCTTTTGCACTTTGGCAACTTTTATTCGTTAGTCTGTTTCGGGATTGCTCTTTTCAGAGCGGTTTGGGGATAAAATACGCAACGTGGACTAAACTTATCATTACTGAGGTTCTCGAATACCTAAAGACAAATAAGCAAAATCCACGTTTCTCTTGTGTGGTTTTGCTTTTATTCTTGTCTCTTTGAAATTTTCGAGATTTCAGTAATAGAATAAAAGCACCCAAAATGAAAAAGAGCATAATGTTGGGTGCAAAGGTAGAAAGAATTTTGGAGATGGCAAATTAAAGTTAAAAGTTAAAAACTAAAAGTTAAGAGTTGGGCTGGCGCCAGCTAACTTTCAACTTTCAACTGAAAACTGCTTACTGGCTTCCTGTCCGCACGACTTTTTCCACGCCTCTGATTTGCCGCAGCTGGTAGAGGAGCATGTCCAGCTGTTTATTGTCGCGCACCATTACCTGCACCTGCCCGCTGAAGACGCCGCCGTCGGCGCCGGAGAGGTTTATGGCGCGCAGCACGCAGTTCATTTTGGTGAGGACGTCGGTGATAGCAATGATAAGCCCCGGTTCATGGTCGCCGGTGATGCGCAGCTTGACCTGGAAATGACCGGCAATAGCCGTTTCGCGCCATTTTACTTTCAGGATGCGGTAGGGGTATTTTTCAATCAGCCGCGCGGCGTTGGGGCAGGAATGGCGGTGGATTTTTATGCCGTCGGTAATGGTTACGAAGCCGAAGACGTCGTCGCCGTAAATGGGATTGCAGCATTTCGACAATTTATAACTGGCGTTATGCAGTTTGTCGTCAATCAGCAGGTAGTCGCCGCCGCCGCCGCGCTGTTCGCGCGTTTGTGCGGTTTTCTCTGCCGGTTGTTCGCCGGCGGGCGTGGCGGTGATGATTTCTTTGATTTGCGCAATATCGATTTTTTCGTTTGCCAGCCCGGCATACAGGTCGGTGATATGTTTCAGACGGAATTGTTTCAACAGCCTTCCCAACGCTTCGTCGGAGAGCGAAAGTTTCCAGTTTTTCAGGCGGCGTTCGAGGAGTTCTTTTCCTTCCTGCGCGCGTTTTGTTTCTTCTTCGCGCAGTTTTTGTTTTATTTTCGACCGCGCTTTGGAGGTCACCACATTATTTAACCAGTCGCTTGCGGGCTGCTGGTTTTTGGCGGTAATAATTTCTATAGTATCGCCGGTACGGAGCGTTTCCTTAATCGGCACGATACGGCCATTGACCTTTGCGCCCGCCGTGCGCAGCCCGATATTGGTATGCAGGTCGAAGGCAAAATCAAGGACCGTGGCGCCTGCCGGCAAACGGCGCAGGTCGCCCGCAGGAGTGAATACAATAATTTCGTTTAACTGGATGCCGGCGATTTGCTGTACGTTCTCTTCACCGGGCGCTTCCAGCAACTGCCGCACGCGGTCGAGCCAGGCCTGCATGCTGCCCAGATTCTGTACGCCCTTATATTTCCAGTGGGCGGCAATGCCGCGTTCGGCCGCGTCGTCCATGCCGGTAGTACGTATCTGCACTTCCATCGCCTGCCCGCCTTTTGTCTGCACGGTCATGTGCAGCGAGCGGTAGCCGCTGGCTTTGGGTTTGCTGATCCAGTCGCGCAGGCGCGAATCGTCGGTGTCGTAGATTTTTTGCACTATCGAATACACTTTCCAGCACACGGCGTCTTCCGTTTCCTTCTGGGGCGGCGTGTCGAGGATGATGCGGGTAGCGAATACATCGTACACCTTTTCAAAATCTATTTTCTGCGCCTGCATTTTCTTCCAGATAGAGTACACCGATTTCGTGCGGCTCTTAATTTCATACGGCAACGCTTCTTTCCGCAGGGCTTGTTCTATAGGCTGCAGCGTTTCCTGCAAAAATTTCTCCCGTTCGCCGGCAGAGCTTTTCAGCTTGTTGGTGATTAACCGGTAGGCGTCGGGCTCAGTAAATTTCAGCGACAAATCTTCCATTTCCGACTTGATATTGTAAAGCCCCAGCTGGTGCGCCAGCGGAGCGTAGAGCAACAAGGTCTCCGCCGCCTTTTTCTGCTGTTTTGATTTCGGGAAAAAATCCAGCGAGCGCATCACCTCCAAGCGGTCAATCAACTTGATGATCGTTACCCGCGGGTCGGTAGAATAGGAAACGATGAGTTTGCGGAAGTTCTCGGCTTGCAGGCTGGTTTGTTTAATATCGATAGCCGCAATTTTATTCAGCCCGGTAACAATGTTGGCCACCTCTCCGCCGTAAGGCTGGAGAATTTCCGGCGCCGGGTTTTTTCTTCCTGTTTCCATACCTCCCGGCGTGGAGGCGTCGCGGAGGCGCTGCCGGAGGGCTTCGTGCAACAACGCCGCTATCGCGGAAGTGGCCGTCAACCCCACGTCTTCTATGGTCATTCGCGCTACCGTTACGGCGTGGTAAAGGAGCGGATCGCCGTTTTCGCGGCTATGGCCGTCCAGCGCCCTTTCCGCCTCGTTGCAGGCGCAGCGCAGCAACGCCCGTTCCTTTTCCGAAAAATGACCGCACGCCTCCAACAACCATTCTATGTTTTTTATTTTGTCCGTCACGATAGGGAAATTAAGCATCACGTAGCCGTTGCGAAGGTAATAAATATTTTTGAAATGCAAAAGGAAGTAAAAACGCGCCCCCACAGCTACGCACATTTCCGGAAAAATGAGCCATCTCTCCGGGAAAATGAGCCATCTCCCCGGGGAAATGAGCAATTTCTCCGGGAAAATGAGCACTCTTTATGGAAAAAGTGTCATCGCGGTGTACCGGTGGGCGTGGGCGAACCCATCGACTCGTCGTTCTGAAAAAAAATTTTGTAGATAAAAAATAAAATAATACATTTGCACCAACAGAACGTTCTTTCTCATTTTGGAAAGGTATATTAAAGATATACCGGCTTTATTCTAAACAAGAATTTCGACAATTTATATAACAACGAATAAACCCCAAATTCACATAGAAACGTGAACTTTTGCTTATGTTGTTATAGGTCGTCGAAAACCTTTGTTTAGTGAGTGGAGTTCACGTTTAATTTTTGTTATTACCGAAAATAAAAATTAAACCTAACTAAAACACGAAAATAAAAAATGTTTTTGTGTTTATTGGCAGCGAATAAATAATCGTAGCGAGGGGTTGTTTTATAAAGAAAAGTTTGTGTTTGGAAACAACCCTAAAGCTGCGAAAACAGAACATAGGCTTGTAGACAGTAGAACATAGACAAAAAAATCAATATTAACCTTAAATTATATTATTATGAAAAAAATTTTCTTTCTTTTAGCTATGCTTGCAGGCTGTGCCGCCTTTGCGCAAGCGACTGTTACGCCTATCAGCGTAGATTATGACAACCAACAGGTAACTTTCGGTGTCGAATGGACAACTGCTGCCAACAACCGCGTGTGGGTGTGGGTAGATTTTTGTTCGGTCGCCGGCGCCTTTGCTCCGGCAACTATCAGCCCGGTGTCCATAGCCGGTGGAAGCTACGACGAAGCTAACGAACGAGGCTTTTATGTATATGGCAATTCCACGACCGTTACCGCCACGTTGAGCAACGTCACCGGCAAATTCAACTGGTGCGCCTACGGCAGCGACTATCCGCCGAATATACTTGATTACATTGACGGCGCTTATACATTAAGAGGAACACCTCCATTTATGCTGAAAGATGCAAACGGCAATACACAAATAGTATCCGGAACAACGATAACGCAATCATCTTTGACCATTACTCCAATTACCATGACGGATGAGACCGGTTGTCCGAGCTATTTTTGTAAATATGTCGGCATGGATTTGCACATGAATGCTTCTTATCCATGCCAACAGCGTGCTGGTGGCGCACAGAATTGGGAAGCATATATAAAAGATACGCGGGATAATCACATTTATCGTATCGTGCGCATGCCGACCAATACTTGGTGGATGGCAGATGATTTAGTATGGGACGGGAAACCGAACCCGACGGCAACTGGTTATACCATTCGAGGTACTGACCGCAGTTGTGGCGCTCATTATGATTGCGGGCGTTTTTATAATTCCACCGCACAAGGCGCCGGAGCGCGGGAAGGCAATGCAAATTCGAGACGCAATAGCGATGTGTGTCCACCCGGTTGGGCGCTCCCTTCGACTAACGAGTTTTGTACTTATGCAACCACAACCGAATTACCCCAACCGTACCTTGCTACCGAAGAATATGGAGGCCCAGATACCTACGGTTTGCGATTGTTTCTGTGCTGTGAGGGTGGGTGGACGTGTGGTTATCGACATACAGGGTTCGAAACAGGAAACGGCACAGTTGGGAAATGGTATGGAAGCGACGGTACGTGGTGGTGCGGCGATGCAGAAAATTATGATGGCGGTGGTAGCCGTACTGTTCGTTGCGTACGCGATTTGTAATGTTTTTAAATAAGAGCCGATGTTCTGCGTCTAAAATTTCTAACCGTTCAGCGTTTGCCGTTCCTCTTTTTCCGCCATCCGGCAAATGCTGCGCCGGAGAGGAGGGTTAGCAACAGGGGGAGGGCGGTATTGAGCGCCACCCACAGCGAGCGTTTAGGGAAGATTTTTGCTTTGTCGAGCAGGCGCAGTGTCCATTCGCGGGGGCGGATTTGCATGGTGCTTTCGTCGTCGAGCAGGTAGTAAATGCTGTTTTTTACAAAACTGCGGTTGCCGAACTGTACGTTCATGTAGCGGTCGAAGCCCAGCGGGAAAATGCGCGTGCCGTCGGGGCGGCGTACGATATCGTTGCGGATAATGTCGCCGTCGGCTACGACAATCATTTTTGTAGGCTCGCTCGCGGGCTTGAAAGTAAAGGTTTCCGGGTGGGCGTAACGTGGCAGCGGGCGGTTTAAAAAGGCGGAGGTAAACGTGCCTTCGAGCGTCACCGCCACCGGCAAAAACGACTGCCCGAACGCCGCCGGGTCGGGGCGTTGCATGGTTTGCGAGAGGCTCACTAAGGTGGGAACGGCTTGCGTACGGCTGTATTCCGACGAATATAATAAATGCTTTTTGGTAATCGCCGGATTTCTCCCGAGCGTATCAATCGTGCCCGGGTATTTCGAGAGGATAAGGTTTAAGCCGCGGGTAATTACGTTGTCCGGCGGCGGAATCAGCAGCGGGTAATACGTCCACGGCGCGGGTTTGAAGTCGGCGGTTTGCCCTACAGGGGCAATGTTTACCGGCAGCATGGCGCATTGCAGGTCTTGGATTATCGCGGGATTGATGCGGACGCCGTAACGGAATAACTGGTCGTCCAGCCCGTGCGTACAGGCAAAGGCCAAGGTCGCAAACCCGTTGGCCAGGCTGTCGTGATGCACTTCCACCGCATCGATAAACCAGGCCACGCGCCCGCCGTGCATGATATACTGGTCTAACGCCAGCTTGTCGGCGTCGCTCCACGCCTTGCCGGGCTTGGCGACGATCACCGCTTGATAAGGGTCGAGGGCATGTACGTCCCCGTTAATTTCTACCCGGTCGAGGCGGGCAAAAGGCGACAGTTCGCGGCAAATATCGCCGGTTTCATATTCGTCCAGTTCGCCGTGCCCTTCCACAAAGGCAATGCGCGGCAGGTTTTTCCGCGCTATCCGCGCAATGGCGCCCGTCAGGGCGGGCTCTACGTTTTGTTGCGCAATCAACAAACTTTCGTCGGAGTTTGCGCCGGAATTATCCTGCAAAAAATTCACCGCCACCTCGCGCGTGCTGACCGTCGTATCGACGATGTGGGTATATACCACCAGCGCTCCCGGAAATACGGTGCGTTCCAGCCGCCCGCCGCCGGCAGTCCGTTCTTCTTCCGTTACCGGCGTCAGCCCGCGCGCCTGAAGGGAAGCGTATACCTGCGGAAGTTCTTGCGGCGCGGTTTCCGCCGCCACATTCACAAATTCATAGCGCAGGTGCACGCCGGCATACACTTTTAATTCCTCCAGCGTTTCCTTAATCGTACTGCGCAGTTTTTTCAATTGCAGCGACATATTTCCGTCGAGGAAAACATATACCTGCACCGCCTGATCCAGTTGTTGCATCACGCGCTTCGACGCTTCCGACAGGGTATAGCGGTAGTCGCCGGTAAGGTCGATACGGAAAAGGAAAGGCTGCGCCGCCGCATTCAGCGCGATGATCAACGCCGCCAGGCCAATGAATTTGGCGATAGCGCGGGTTCTTTTTGTTACAGGCAGTTTTACCATTTCCGCGCCTCCAGTTTTAAACGCGCCGCTTCAATGAAAAGCGCAATCAGCCCGGCGAAGTAAAGCACATCGCGCACATCTACCACGCCGCGGCTGAGCGACCGGTAGTGCCCGTTGATACCGAACAGCAGCAACAGTTCATCCGCCGAAGGAAACAATGCCGCCAGCCCGTCGAAGCCCAGGTAGAAGAAGAAACATCCGGCGGCCGCCACAATGAACGAGATAATTTGATTGTCGGTAAGCGACGAGGCAAATACCCCGATGGCCGCATAACCCGCCGCCAGCAGCAGCAAGCCAATGTAAGACCCCCACGTGCCGCCGGCGTCGATATTTCCCACCGGGTGCCCCAATAAATAAACGCTGATATAATAAACCAAAGTGGGCAACAATGCCAGCCACGCCACCACCGTAGCGGCCAAATATTTTCCCAGAATCAATTGCCGTTCGGTTACCGGTTGCGAGAGGAGCAACTCAATGGTGCCTGATTTCTTTTCATCGGCCACCGTACGCATGGTTACGGCGGGCAACAGGAATAAAAACAACCACGGCGCCAATTCAAACAATCCGCTAAGGGTTGCAAACCCGCCGTCGAGGATATTCATAGAACCCGCGCCAATCCAAAGGAACCAGGCATTGACCGCTAGAAAAACCGCTATCGCCAAATACCCCGTGAGCGACGAGAAGAAAGCGTTTAATTCCTTTTTAAAGATACTGAACATGGTTGGGATGGTATCAGGACATTACTTTTATTTTCGCATATTTCAGCAATAATGTTTTCCGGCCATGGCCTTTAAAATCGACAATGGCTTTGGTATCGGGCAGGACGCCTTCGACGCTAACCACCGTGCCGGCGCCAAAACGGTCGTGTTCTATATGCATGCCGGCCGTCAACGCCTGCGGCTGCTCCGCTGCGAAGTCCGCCGCCCCGCGCGGCGCAGAAGCATTGTAGGGCTTCAGGCGGATACGTGCCGGTATTTTGCGTCCGGCATCCCGGTAGCCGGTAAATGCGCCGTGGTTGTCCGGGAGGTTGCCCGCAGCGGTTTCCTGGAATACCGGTTTATCGAAATAGCTTTCATCGATTTCTTGCAGGAAGCGGCTGGGGCGGTTTGAAACCGTTTCTCCCCAACGGTAGCGCGTCTTTGAAAAGGAAACGGTAATGCGCCGTTTTGCGCGGGTGAGCGCCACGTAAAACAACCGGCGTTCTTCTTCCAGCTCTTCTTTGGAGTCTAACGAAAGTTTGTTGGGGAAAAGCATTTCCTCCATGCCCGTGATATAAACGTACGAAAACTCCAGCCCTTTTGCCGAGTGCACCGTCATCAGCGTGACCTTATTGCGGTCTTCTTCCTTCTCGTTGTCCATATCGGTAATCAACGCCACGTTTTCCAGGTATTGCCGGACAGTCACTGTTCCGTTTCCTTCGTCCGATGGGGCATTGTCCGTGTTGTCGCAAAATTCCTTGATACTGTTTAAAAGTTCTTCCACATATTCCAGCCGTGCGATGTTTTCCATGCTGTTCGTTTCCTTGAGCGCGGCGATGTAGCCCGACCGTCCGGCGACTTCCTTCGCCAGTTCGTGCGCGTCAAGCGCAAACTGCAACGACGACAGTTCGGCAATCAAGTCGCAAAAGGTTTGCAGCTTTTGCGGCACCGGCGCACGTAGCCCGATAGCTGCGGGCGGCAACGAAAGGAAGGTTTCATACATGCTTTTTCCTTCGGCTCCGGCGGCGGCTTGCAGGCGTTCGAGGCTGGTGGTGCCGATACCGCGCGAAGGCGTTTGCACGGCGCGGCGAAAGGCTTCGTCGTCGTTTGGATTGACAACCAAACGCAGGTAGGCCAGCAAATCTTTGACTTCCGCCCGCTGATAAAACGACATGCCGCCGTAAATTTTATACGGTATATTCTTTTTGCGCATGGCCTCTTCAAAGAGGCGCGACTGGGCATTGGTGCGGTACAGTATGGCAAATTCATTATACGGCGCCAATTTATTATACACGGTTTCAAAAATCGACGACGCCACCAAAAAACTTTCTTCCTGTTCGGTAAATGCGTTCAACACGTGTATCGGCTCGCCGGTTTCGGCGCGCGAAAAACACTTTTTGTGCAATTGCCGGCTGTTTTTTTCTATCAGATTGTTGGCGGCATTGACAATGGTTTGCGTAGAGCGGTAATTTTCTTCGAGCCGGTATTCCTTATAGTCGGGATAGTCGTTGCGGAAGTTTAAAATATTTTCAATCCGCGCGCCGCGAAAAGCGTAAATACTTTGCGCATCGTCGCCCACCACGCAAATATTGTGATGCGGCTGCGCCAGTTTTTTTACGATTAAATACTGCGCATAGTTGGTATCCTGGTATTCATCCACCAAAATATACCGGAACAGCGAGCTGTAGCGCGCCAATGCATCGGGGTAGTCGCGGAACAGGATATTCGTGTTCAGCAACAAATCATCGAAATCCATAGCCCCCGCCAGTTTGCACCGGCGTTCATACATGGCATAAATCTCCCCTGTGCGCGGCATGCGGCTTGCCGCATCTTCCGCAGTGATTTGCACATTGCCGAGATATTCGCCGGCGCGTATCAAATTATTTTTTGCCATGGAAATACGGTTGAATACGCTGCCGGGCTTGTACCTTGCTTCGTCGAGCTGCAATTCTTTGATGCAGGCTTTTACTACGCTTTTGCTGTCGCCGGTGTCGTAGATAGTGAACGACGAAGGATAGCCCAGCCGTTCCGCTTCGCTGCGCAGGATACGCGCAAAAACGGCATGGAAGGTGCCCATCCACAAGCGGCGCGCCATGCCCGCGCCCACCAGCGTACCGATACGTTCTTTCATTTCGCGCGCCGCCTTATTGGTGAACGTCAGCGCCAGCACTTGTTGCGGGGATACATTTTGTTGTAAAAGATAAGCAATGCGGTAGGTCAGTACGCGCGTTTTGCCCGACCCTGCGCCGGCGATAATCAGTGCCGGCTGTTGGTAGTTAACTACGGCTTCACGCTGTACGTCGCTTAAATCATCTAAAAAATTCATTGTCGAAATAAAAAAAATGGATTACAAAGATACGGAAATTTAATTCTCCCTTTCATATCTCAGCAATCCGACAAATCCGTCGCCGCCGGTGTACACGCATTCCCGGTCATTCAGGGGGTACACGGTGTTGATGATGGCATTTCCGATTTTGTGTTTCCACAGCAGCTTGCCGCTCCGGCCGTCGAGGGCGAAGATAAGCCCGTTCTTGGTACTGCCGTATACCACACCGTCGCATTCCACCGGCATGGAGGGCGCATGGTCGTAACCATAGCCCACATTGGTTGTCCACAGCCGTTGCGGGACGTCGGCAGTGGCTGAGAAACAAACAACGCTATCCTGCATGGTTTTGCTGTATATCCGTTCCCCGTCGGCGGAGAGGCCTATGGTTTCGCGAACGGTGGCTTCGCCGGTTCTCCAGACGGTTGTCCCGGTTTGGGCATCTATGGCGGTCAGGAAGCGGTCGGGAGCGGTGATGAAGACTTTTCCGTGCGCCGCCACCGGCCATACCGCCGCTGGGGAGAAAAGCATCCCGGAACGCCCGCCGCGCCATTTCCACAGCAGCGCGCCGGTATGTTTGTTCAGGGCATACAGCGTTTCGTCCCATGCGCCGAAGATGACCGCATCGTTATAGATGAGCGGGCGCGTTTCGATATATCCACTGACTTCCGTAAATTCCCATACCGGCAGCCCGGTGGCGAGGTCGAGCGCGCGGAAGGTATGGTCGCTTGCGCCGATATAGGCCATGTTATTGTCTATTGCCGCCGCCCCCAGCACGGCTTCGCCGGCGGCATACTTCCACAGCAGCGCGCCGGTCAGGGGATGCAGGCAATAAATATGCCTGTCGGCCGAACCGAAAACCACCGCCCGGTCATTCACCGCCGCCGCGCCGAGGATTCTTTCAGTCGGCAGTTCCCAGTTTTCAGTAGGCAGTGGCTTATGCCGGAGTAGGGTATCTGTTGACTGCCTACTGCCGACTGCTACTGCCGACTGGGAACTGCCTACTGAAAACCGCCACTGTAGCTTTCCATCTTCTATGGAATAGCAGGAGAATATCCCATTGTCGTTGCCTGCATATATTCGGCCGTTGTATACTGTCGGCGGCGCATAGAAGGGGGCGACCTCCCCTTCGGAGAGGGCAGGGGAGGGGTCTCTCCAGATTTCCCGCACCTGCGGATACGCTGTATTCACGGAAAGGTCGTAGCCGGTGCAGGCAACGGGGCGGGGGCTGTAATACCTTTCGGTCATGGAATAGGCGCCCCAGCGACGCAGGGAATGGAGAATGGAGAGTGGAGAATGGAGAATGGGCTGGCGCCAGCTTTCATCCCTTTCATCCCCTTCCTCCCTTTCATCCCCTTCCTCCCTTTCATCGCCCGAAGGGCATTCTCCATTCTCCACTTTCCATTCTCCATTTACTAACCGTTCATACACGGCGATGCTGTCGGGGGAGACGTCGAAGACCGAATAACCGCCGGCGCTGTCGGGCGCATCGCGGAGGTTGGAACGGCAAAGGAAGGCGGGGATGCCGTCATAGAAAAACAGCCGGTTGTTATGGTAATGCCCGCCGATAAAAGCCCGGATATTGTAATGGCGGACAACATTGGTCAGGTCGCACCAGTTATCCACGTCTTCGTCGCGCAGGGGGTAATGGGTTACCAGCACCACCGGCGGCTCCGGGGTTTCAGTCGGCAGTTCCCAGTTGGCAGTGGGCAGTGGCTGACGCCGGAGCAGGGTATCTGTTGACTGCCGACTGTCGACTGCTACTGCCGACTGCGAACTGCCCACTGCCAGCTCCCGCCGGAGCCATCCAATATCCGCCGGCGAAATATGCCCGTCCATCATACGGATAATGGGGCCGGTATTGAAGCCAAAGAACTGCACGCCGCCGTATTCAAACTGGAACCGTTCCCCGCCGAAGATTTGCCCGAAGTCGGTAGCGCCCGACTCGCTCCACTTGGTTTCGTGGTTGCCGGGGATGGCGTAGTATTTCACATGCAGTTGGTCTAACAGTTCCTTTGCTTTGCGCAGCGATTCGCGGTCGCCCGACTCGGTGAGGTCGCCGGTGGCCAGCACAAACCGGATGGTGGTGTCGGCATTGATATCTTCCACCGACCGCCGGAGGTCTTCTTCCGGCAGGGGGTTATTTCGGTTCAGGTGCGTGTCGGTAATCACGGCGAAGCGGAAAGGCCGTATCTCCTGCCCCGACAGGCTGCCTGCTAAAAGCAGCAGGGAAGCTATGAGCGTTGTTCTTTTCATAAGTTAAAAGTTAAAAGTTAAAAGTTAAAAGTTAAAAGTTAAAAGTTAAAAGTTAAAAGTTAAAAGTTAAAAGTTAAAAGTTATAAGTTAAAAGTTAAAAGTTAAAAGTTAAAAGTTAAAAGTTAAAAGTTAAAAGTTAAAAGTTAAAAGTTAAAAGTTAAAAGTTAAAAGTTAAAAG
>JAITSM010000183.1 GCA_031287815.1 Prevotellaceae bacterium | reverse complement strand
TACAGGCTATCCCGGACTTTGGTGTCCCTACACCGGAAGCGATTTGTATATGGACGCCACTCATCGTTGCATGGAACGCCAAAGCGGTGCAGGGAATTGGGAAGCGTGGATAAAAGATAATAGAGATAATGAATTGTACAGAATTGTATTTATGCCCGACAATAAATGGTGGTTGGCGCAGAATGTAAAATACGCTCTAAAAGGTATAACAATTAACGGTTGTGACAAAGATTCGTGTGGAAGAAGTTATACCAATGTCGAAGTTTTTGCAGGAAACTTTGCCATAAATCAACAAACTATCTGCCCTAGTGGATGGGTGCTACCGAGTAATACCCAATGGAACACGATGACTAATAATATATCCTCCAATTTGGTCATTGCTTGGCAAGACATGCGCAGCTTACAATGCTCATGCAAACCAATAACCGACCGTTATGGTTGGGCGACTAAAGGCAGAAGCTATTTATATGAACAAATGAATGATGGCGATGTGTACTTCAGTACTGACGGTAATGCAACACATGCTATGGAAATGGATCAAGGCAATGGTGATATTTTAACATGCAATAATACCATATATTGGGGTGGGAAATGGGGATATCCCGCGCTCTATCATGTGACTGTTCGCTGCATTCACCCATAGTAATTTATAACAATTACTTACACAAATTAAAAATAAAACAAATGGAACGGACTAAAATAGTTTAGTTACTTTAAACGCGAACGGGCACAAATTAAAACGATAGATATACAAGCAACAAAAAGAGCGGAAACAAATGTTTTCGCTCTTTTCATAGTATGTGGAAGAAGGTTATTCTTCTTTGCTTTTTTCTGCTTTTGCCTTCGATTTTGCCGGCGCTTTTTTCGGTTTTGGCGCTTCTGCGGCGGTTTCTGCAACAGTTCCTTCGACCGCCGGCGTTTCCGCTACAGGGGTTTCTACCGGCGCAGCGGCAGGCGTTTCAGCGGCAGGGGCGCTGACTTTCTTCGCGCGGCTGCGGCGTGTACTCTTCTTGGCTGCTTTTTTGCCTCCGGCCAATGCTGCTTCGTTGAAATCGACCAGTTCAATTAACGCCATTTCGGCGGCGTCGCCTTGCCGGAAGCCGGTTTTCAGCACCCGCGTATAGCCGCCCGGACGGTCGGCAATTTTCGGCGCAATAGTGCGGAATAACTCCGATACGGCGTACTTGTTTTTCAGGTATTGGAATACCACGCGCCGCGAGTGCGTAGTGTCGTTTTTCGACTTTGTCAATAGCGGCTCGATATACACGCGCAGGGCTTTCGCTTTCGCCAGCGTTGTTTCAATGCGTTTGTGCAAAATCAAAGAACCTGCCATGTTGGACAATAACGCTTTCCGGTGTGCGGATTTCCTGCTTAAATGATTGACTTTCCTATTATGTCTCATTGTTTTTCTATAATTAACGGTTCATTATTAGTCTTTGTCCAGGCGATATTTGGTAAGGTCCATGCCGAAAGTCAGTTTCAAACGTTCGAGCAATGCATCCAGTTCGGTCAGGGATTTGCGCCCGAAATTACGGAATTTCAGCAATTCGTTGCGGTCTAACTCTACCAGGTCGCCTAAGGTTTCAATTTCGGCTGTTTTCAAGCAATTGAGGGCGCGTACTGACAGTTCGAGGTCTGCCAATTTGTTTTTGAGTAACGTGCGCATCCGGGTGGTTTCTTCGTCAAATTCTTCCGGCTGGCGTTCTTCTATCAAGTCCAGTGTAATGCGATCATCGGAGAACAACATGAAGTGGTAAATCAGTATTCTCGCCGCTTCCTGCAATGCGCTGATCGGCGAAATAGAGCCGTCGGTAGTGATTTCGAGTATCAGTCGGTCGTAGTCTGTTTTTTGTTCTACGCGGCAGTCTTCACGAAGGAAATTGACATTGACAATTGGCGTAAAAATACTGTCAATAGGAATCAATCCGAATACCGGCTCTTCAGGTTTGTTTTCTTCTGCCGAAACCCATCCGCGTCCTTTTCCGATAGAAAGTTCGATTTGGAGTTTTACTTTCGGCTCCATGTGGCAAATCACCTTATCGGGGTTTAACACCTTGAACGAAGAAAGATACTTGGCCATGTCGCCGGCCGTAAATTTCTCATGTCCGGCCACAACCATAGTGATTGTTTCCCCGTCTACGCCTTCCACCATTTGTTTAAAGCGGACTTCTTTAAGATTGAGGATAATGTCCACCATGTTTTCGATGACGCCCGGAATGGTTGCAAATTCATGGTCTACACCGTCGATTTTGATGGTAGTAATTGCATAGCCTTCCAGCGACGAAAGCAGTACGCGACGCAAAGCGTTGCCAATAGTAGTGGCGTACCCGGGTTCCAGCGGGCGGAACTCAAAGCGTCCGAAAGTTTCGGAGGATTCGAGCATAACTACTTTATCGGGTTTTTGAAATGTTAAAATTGCCATTGTCTTTTATATAAAAAATTTCTAAAAAGTTTATTATTGCTAAGCGTTTGGATACGGGAAACCGCATTGCCCACCGCATTGCCTACTTGGAGTATAACTCTACAATCAACTGTTCATTGATGTTTTCGGGAATTTCCGAACGTTCCGGACGGTTGGCATATTTGCCGGCCAGCGTGGCAGCGTCCCATTCCAGCCAGGGGTATTTGCTACTTCCGCCCACGTTGTCCTGAATCACTTCCAGTGATTTCGAGCGTTCGCGAACGCCCACTGTTTCGCCGGGTTTCACGATGCTTGATGGAATGTTGCATACTTTTCCGTTAAGCACAATGTGGCGGTGCGTAATCAGTTGTCGTGCGGCTGCGCGTGTCGGCGCAATGCCCAACCGGTATACGATGTTGTCCAGCCGGCTTTCAAGCAGGAAAATCAAATTGTCGCCTTTGCGACCTTTCATGCGCGAAGCCTTTTCGTACAGGTTGCGGAATTGGCGTTCCAGCAAGCCGTAGGTATATTTGGCTTTTTGCTTTTCTTGCAACTGCGTACCGTATTCCGATACTTTCTTGCGTTTCTTTGCTAAACCATGCTGTCCCGGAGGATAGTTTTTCCGCTCATAGTTTTTGTCCGCGCCATAAATCGGTTCGCCGAATTTACGCGCAATTTTGGTAGTAGGGCCTGTGTACCTTGCCATAGTTTGTTGTCGTGTTTATCCTGCTGACGCCGCAGTGTTGTTTAATTATTAAGCTATATGCTTTAACCTTTGAGTTTCTAATGGAATGCCAACCTTTGCCATTTGCATTTTACCGCTTACTGCCGGCTGACACTGCCCACTGTTTACACTCTACGACGCCCTTTCGGACGGCAGCCATTGTGCGGCAAAGGAGTAACATCTACAATTTCGATAACTTCTATTCCTGCTCCATGCACGGCGCGGATAGCGGCTTCGCGGCCGGAACCCGGTCCGGTTACAAAAGCTTTTACTTTACGCAACCCTAAATCGAAAGCTACCTTAGCGCAATCGGTAGCGGCGGTTTGCGCCGCATAGGGCGTGTTCTTTTTCGAACCGCGGAAGCCCATTTTGCCGGCCGACGACCAGCTAATCACTTCTCCTATGCTGTTAGCTAAGGTTACTATTACATTATTGAAAGTGGAATGTACATGCAATTGGCCGTTTGCATCTACTTTGACCACTTTTTTCTTATTGGTGGCTACTGTCTTCTTTGCCATAATCTACTTACTATTTAGTTGCTTTCTTTTTGTTTGCTACTGTTTTTTTCTTCCCTTTGCGTGTGCGGGCGTTGTTCTTGGTTGTCTGTCCGCGCACAGGCAATCCCAGTCGGTGGCGAATGCCGCGATAGCAACCGATGTCCATCAATCGTTTGATGTTCATTTGAACGGAGGAACGCAATTCCCCTTCGATTTTAAACCCGCCTTGTTGTATCACCGAACGAATGGCGGTTATTTGTTCATCGTTCCAGTCCTTCACTTTGGTATCAAAATCAATACCAGCCTGCTTCAAAATGTCTTGAGCTGTACTGCGGCCAATGCCGTAGATATAAGTCAGGCCTATTTCTCCGCGTTTGTTTTTTGGTAAGTCAACTCCGGCTATACGTGCCATATATATTCAAAAATTTAATGATTTAAAAATTCAATTAACCTTGCCGCATTTTAAATTTCGGCGTTTTTTTGCATATAACATACAAACGCCCTTTGCGCTTCACGATTTTGCAATCTTCGCTGCGTTTCTTTATGGATGCTTTTACTTTCATATCGTTTAATTTTTATTTGTACCTGAATGATATTCTTCCTTTACTCAAATCGTACGGCGACATTTCGACGCGCACCTTATCGCCCGGCAGAATACGGATATAATGCATCCGCATTTTGCCAGAGATGTGCGCAATAATCACATGCCCGTTGTCCAGTTCCACGCGAAACATGGCGTTGGACAAGGCTTCTATGATTGTTCCGTCTAATTCTATGGCCGACTGTTTTGGCATAAATTTATTTACTTTTTAATTCCTTGTTTTTACTTTTCTACTGCGCCTCTTCTATAAACGTAAATGTAGACAATATTTCTGGCTGTTCTTTCCGCACAACTACAGTTAGTTCATAATGTGCGGAACGTTTACCGTCTTTGGTGCGCAATGTCCATTCGTCGTCATCTAAAAACACTTCCTGCGTTCCTTCATTTATCATCGGTTCAATGCAGATGACCATACCTTCCTGCAACCGTTTGCCGTTACCGCGTTTGCCGTAGTTGGGCACATCGGGTTTTTCATGCAGCCGCCTGCCTATTCCATGCCCGATCATTTCGCGCACTACGCTGTAGTTGAATTGTTCTACATACGTTTGCACAGCGGCGGAAATATCTCCTACCCGGTTGCCAGCTACGGCCTGCGCAATTCCCTTGAATAAAGATTCTTTGGTTTTGCGCATCAGTTGTTTTGCCGCTTCATCCACCTCTCCGACGGCGAAAGTATAAGCTGAGTCGCCGAAGTAGCCTTTGTAGCAGGTGCCGCAATCGACCGATAAGATATCGCCTTCTTGCAAGCGGTAACCCGACGGAATGCCGTGTACTACCACGTCATTTACCGAGAGGCAAAGCGTATTGGGAAATCCGTTGTAGTTTAAAAACGCCGGAACAGCGCCATGGTCGCGGATAAATGTTTCTGCAACTTTATCCAGTTCCAATGTAGAAACTCCGGGAACTACCCGTTTTCCTATTTCTGCCAACGTTTTTGACACTATCATCGCATTTTCTTTCAGTAGTGCAATTTCATCGTTGGTACGCAAGTGTATCATCTCGTCAAAGAGCCCGTTTTCAGTTTAACAATAGACCGCCCGCAGCTTGTTGCTGTTTGGTCTTTCTATTTTAAACTGTATATTCATTTTATTACTACCTACTGTTTTTACCCATTCCGCCCTTTCAACCGCCCTGTTTTCATCAGCCCGTCGTAGTGGCGGTTGAGTAGGTGGCTTTCGATTTGTTGCAAGGTATCCAGCACCACGCCTACCATAATCAGCAACGACGTTCCACCATAGAAATACGCAAACTGGTCGTTGATGCCGAACAACATGGCAAACGCCGGCAAAATAGCGACAATCGCCAAAAATACAGAACCGGGAAAGGTGATGCGTGACATAATGCTGTCCAAATATTCAGCGGTTTTTCGCCCCGGTTTTACACCAGGAATAAAACCGCTATTTTTCTTCATTTCTTCCGCCATCATGTTCGGATTAACCGTTACGGCAGTATAGAAATACGTAAATACAATAACTAAAATTGCATAAATAAAATTGTACCAAAAACCGCGATGATTGCTCAAGGTAGCGGCTATCCCCTGTCCCGCGTCAAAACCGGCAAACAGCAACGGAATAAACATCAACGCTTGCGCAAAGATAATGGGCATTACGCCGGCGGCATTTATTTTTAACGGAATGTACTGGCGAACGCCGCCATATTGTTTGTTGCCCACAATGCGTTTGGCATATTGTACAGGAATTCTGCGTGTGCCTTGCACCAACGCAATGGTTACGGCAAAGACCAGCATCAACAGTACCAATTCTACAATCAACAATAGCG
>JAITSM010000157.1 GCA_031287815.1 Prevotellaceae bacterium | reverse complement strand
AGCGAAAAATTTTTCGTCCCTACATGTGCAAAATGAAAGACGCCGGTATGGAAACATATCGGCGTTTTTTTTATTTCTGATGTCCGTTCCCCGTTGACCGTTCACCCCTACGGCTTTCTTTCTGCCGTGCCGAATAATTAACAAATTTTTAATAAAAAAATGGCGGAGATCATCACTAATTAGAAATAAATTCCTACCTTTGCAAAAATTTTTTACACGTCGTAAATAACTTTTTAAAACAATAACAAATAAACGTTCAAAAACAATGAAACAAATTTTATCGATTGCCGCGCTTGCTTTAGTTTTAGCAGCTTGCGGCACAAAGGATGCAGGTTTGTGTGTAGATAAATTCTACGAAAACCCTGTAGAGTACATCGGCAAGGAAGTAACTATTGTCGGATTAACAAATGTTTGCTGCCATTCGGGAGCGCTTCAGATTACCGGTAGCGAAAAACGCGCTATTACGGTGATTCCCGCCGAAGGCGTGGCGGTTCCTGAAGATGCAAAAGGTTCCGTATTGAAAGTAACAGGTATCATTAATGAAGAAATCATTGATGAAACTTTCGTCGCTACCTTAACGGATGAAGCCAATGCCACGGAAGATTCTACTGCAAAAGCCGAATTGCTGGCAAAAGCCGAAAAAATTAAAGGCATCATCGTTGAAGAAGGCGTTATCCACAAATATTCTATCACTGCTACGGCGATAGAAACAGTGGAATGCGACGAAAAAGACGCTGCCTGCGAAAAAGATTCCACGAAGGCCTGCTGCAAGAAAGATTCTACGAAAGCCTGCTGCAAGAAAGACTCCACGAAGGCCTGCGAAAAACAAGACAGCATCAGCATACAGGATGCCGCTACGGAATAAATTATTAGGCCAATCATCAAGATAGAAAGCCGGGCAACGCGTCCGGCTTTTTTTACGTATCTTTGCAATCCAAAAATTTCAACGGTTATTTTTTAATACATGAAAGACCTCACTCAAGGAAAAGAAGCGACAGTCATTTTTAAATTTGCCATGCCCATGTTGATTGGCAACGTGTTTCAACAGTTGTACAATATGGTGGACAGTATTGTGGTCGGGCAGTATCTCGGACGTGAAGCGCTGGCGGCGGTCGGCGCATCGTTTCCTATTATTTTTTCCATTTGCGCAATGGTCATCGGGCTGACCATTGGCGGCTCGGTGATAATATCGCAGTATTTCGGCGCCAAACAATACGAAAACGTGCGCCGCGCTTCCGATACTATTAACATCACCTTGTTTGTCGCCGGGATTATCGTCGGGCTGGCGGGCTGGTTTTTCAGCGAAGATATTTTCAGGTTAATCGATTTGCCGGAAGCCATTATTCCCGACGCCACAGAATATTTTTCCATTCTTATACTCACTTGCGCAGTGCCCATGTTTTGCTACAACGGCGTGGCGGCGGTGTTGCGCGGGATAGGCAATTCAAAAACGCCGCTCTATTTTTTGATACTCTCCACCGCGCTGAACGCCGGGCTGGATTACCTGTTTGTCGCCGAATTTGGCTGGGGAATAAAAGGCGCCGCATGGGCGACCACTATTGCTACCATGCTTTCGTGGTGGGCGACGCTGGCGTATCTGTACTACACCCGCAGCCTCGTTCGCCTGTCGTTGCGCCACCTGACGTTCGACAAAACCGCCTTCCGCGAATCCATGCGTATCGGGCTGCCGTCGGGCATACAGCAAACGTTCGTAGGGCTGGGCGGGCTGGCGCTCATGGTTATCGTCAATCAATTTGGCGTAAATACGATTGCTGCCTACACGGCCGCCGGCCGCGTGGATATGTTCGTGGCCATGCCCGCCATAAACTTTGCGGCGGCGCTTTCGGGTTTCGTGGGGCAAAATATCGGCGCCGGGCGCTATGACCGCATCAAGCGCGGGCTCAGGGCTACCCTGGTTATGACAAATATTACCTGCGTACTGACTACGCTGGTCATGCTGCTGTCGGGCAAACAAATTATGCACCTTTTTGTGGATATTTCCGCCGCCGACAGCATGGAGGTCGTGCGCATCGGCTACGAATACCTGGTAATTATCTGTTCTTTTTACTTTGTTTTCTGTTCCATGTTTACCCTTAACGGCGTGATGCGCGGCGCAGGCGCCACGCTCATTCCGATGTTCATCACGCTTCTCGGGTTATGGCTGGTGCGGGTGCCGGTAGCGTGGTTCCTTTCGCAGACGAAGATGGCGGAAACCGGTATCTGGTGGTCGATTATAGTAGGCTGGGTTATCGGGTTTGCCGGTGCATACTTTTATTATAAGTCGGGAAAATGGATGAAACACGGTATCGTCCATCGCCGCCACGCGCCCGAAGAAGACGTCGAAAACCCGGACGTATCAAAGGATTTCACAGCAAGAATTTAATTACCTCCCCCTAACCCCCTCCGAAGGAGGGGGGACTGTAGGGGCGCACGGCTGTGCGCTCTACAACCCCCTCCCCTTCGAGGAGGGCTGGGGAGGGGTATAGACGCACAGTTTTCCCTGGCATTCATAAATCAGGTAAGCGTCCAGTTCGGGATGCGCGGCTAATAATTGTTGCGCTTCTTCCAGCCCTGCGGCCATAAAGGCAGTGGCGTAAGCGTCGGCGGTCATGCAGTCGGCGGCCATGACGGTGGCGCTAAGCAGGCTGTTCACCGCCGGATAGCCGGTAGCCGGATGAATGGTATGCACTACCTTTTTCCCGTTTTCTTCATAGTATTGGCGGTAATTCCCCGAAGTCGCCATCGCTTTATCCGTAAGGCGGACGACGGTTTGCAGGTGTTCTCCGGGAAACATATTTCCGTCCACCGGCTTGTCGATGCCGATAGCCCAGTCTTTCCCTTCGCTGTTCTTTCCCTTGCAGCGCAACTCTCCGCCGATTTCGACCAGGAAATTCCGGCTGCCCGCCTGTTCCAAAAATCCCGCCAGCACGTCCACGCCAAATCCTTTGGCAATGGCGTTGGCGTTGAGGGTTACGCGGGGGTCGTCTTTTACCACGCGCGTTCCTTCCAGCCAGACATGGTGCATGCCGGTGAATTGTTGGAGGCTGTCTATTTTTTCCTGCGTCACCGTATCGCGCCCGGCAAAGCCGAAGCCCCACGCGTTAAACAAAGGGGAAGCCGAAATATCGAATGCGCCGCCGGTAGCCAGGTAAATTTCATGGCTGCGCCGGAAGACGGCGAGAAAAAAGCTGTCTGCCTCCACCGCCTCATTGCGGTTGATTTTGGAGATAATGGACTGGGGGTTGTAGGCCGACAGCGAGCGGTCGATTTGCGCGAGCAGCGAATCGACGCCTGCCTGTACCGCTGCCGGCGGCGCGCCTTCGAAGATAATGCGGAACGAGGTACCCATAGTAAAACCTTCGATGGTATGGTAATCGCCGGAAGGAAACGCACAGGCGGAAAATAAAAGGCAGGCAATAGTTATGCGGTAGATGTGCTTCATTTAATGGAGAATTGAGAATGTCTTTTTAATGGAGAATGGAGAGTGGAGAATAGAGAATTAGCTAGCGCCTTTTTAATGGAGAATGGAGAATTAGCTAACGCCGGCATCCTTCATTCTCCATTCTCCACTCTCCACTCTCCATTCCTATGAGGGCATTGGCGCCCGTGCGATATGGAAGGTGGTGCTTTTTTTCCCTTTGTATTTTCCCTTGCCGTGGATGGTGAGTTCGGCCATTCCGACATGCTGGTTGTCCTTATAGGTTATCGAAAAGTCCGTGCCCAGGAAGAGCTTCACGGTGGGCTTGTCGTCTTCGGTGTAATACACTTCCGGTATCGGGGTGATGAGCTGCCCGGTATATTGCTGTATCGGGATGGGGGATATGACCGTATGTTCTCCTTCGCCGAGGTCTTTGAGAGCGCGGTGGAACTCCGCGTTGATGCGCTCGATTTCGGGGTTTAGGTGGTCGATGAATGTGGCGAACACATCCGCGGTGCCTGCGCCGGCGTTGGAGTCGATGATATATACGATAGGCTGCCATGCCTCTTCCAGCTCCTTGCGCGCTTCGGCGGCCGTGTAGTCCGGTTTATTGACCTTTTCATCCGAGCGCTGGTTGAGCAGGCCGACGAACGTATTGAGCGCCGCTTTCAACGATTGCACCTGCGTGGTCAGCCCGAGGGTGGCGATATCCTGTGCATAGTCGGTAGTACAGTGTTGAATGATTTCGCGCACAGCGCCCGCTTTTACATCGTAAGGCTTGTTCATGATTTTGCCATAATTTTTCAGCATTTCATGCACCCTTGCGCCGGATTCTGCGGTGGCCGGCGTCAGCGAACGGCTGCCGAAATCTACGCCGGCATTGACAAGCGCTATCCTGCCGTTGAGCGTATCACTGGCTTCGGCGATTTCTTTGGTGAGTTCGCTCTTGCGTATCCACAGGTACACGGCGTTTTCTTTATCCAGTGCGGCGCGGAAAGCGGGCAGCAGCGAGGCTATCGCTGTCAGAAATTCTTCGCCGGTGGTTGCGATGCGGACGAAGGTCTGGTAAAAAAACTGCAAATGCGCCGGCAGTGGAATGTCATGGTAATGGAGGTTTAAGATTTTTTTCATAATACATAAGTTTTAAATATTAATATTGGTTTTTTTAAAAATTTCTATTGATTTTAACGAAATACAGGAAAATGACCGGCCAATGTAATCATACATTGGTTCGCCGACGTCGTCCGGAGAGTAATGTAAGCATACATTGGTTCGAGTTGAAAGTTGTTCCCACAGATTTTCACAGATTTTTTCCTATTTCACAGATTTTTATCCAGCAAATTTACATATTTTTTTTGAAGTAGGAGGTAGGAAGTATGAAGTATGATGTATGATGTATGTGGTATGAGGGCTTTGTGTCTTTGTGGGAGTTATTGTTTCATGTTTAAAGTTTAAGGTTGCTGGCGCCTTTTTGAGTTAAGAACTAAAAGTTAAGAGTTAAGAGTTGGCTGGCGCAAGCTACATCATACATCATACTTCATACTTCATACTTCATTCTCCATTTTCAGGCGACGCTTTATTTTTTTCGATTTTTATTTTGTATTTTTGTGATATGAAAAAGGTACAATTGTTTTTTCTTCTATTTGCTATACATGGGTTAACGCATTTCGCGAAGGCGCAAACGTTGCCGGAACCGCTCCATAAGGCGGAGGCATTGCGGCTGAATTACCAGTTTAAGGAAGCGGCGGCGATTTTTTCCGCTATTGTCGAGCAAAGCCAGGATTCGGTGTTGCGCCAGCAGGCCGCCAATCAGTTACTGTTATGCGAAAACGGACAGGTGATGTTGCATTATATCGAAACGCCGGTGGTGACAGAAAGGAAAACCGTTCCGGCGAATCATTTTTTTAATTATTATTCTGTGGGCGCAGCCGGCGAATGGGCGCAGCTTCCGGAGAATTTGCTGCAGGCAAAGACGGGAGACAGGCTTTCGCCTGTTTTTATTCCGGCGCCGGATGCCAATATTCTTTACTTTGGGTCGCAGGCTACCGGGGATTGGGATATTTATGCTATCCGCCGTGTCGAAGGGGAGCAGTGGGCTGCGCCGGAGCCGCTGGAAGTTATAAATACGACTTTTGACGAGCGGTTTCCGTATGTAACGCCCGATGGGCAGACCTTGTATTTCGCCTCCAACGGGCATTCGGGCATGGGGGGGTATGATCTTTTCAAGAGTACGTTCAATACGGCTACAAAGCAGTGGAATACGCCGGAGAATCTCGGTTTTCCTTATTCTTCTCCTTTCGACGACTGGCTGTTTGTGCCGAATAGCCAGTATACCGAAGCGTTGTTTACTTCGTCGCGCGAGCAGAAGGGCGACAGCCTTACGGTTTACCGCCTGTCGCTGGAGATTAATCCTGTCAAGCAGCAGGGGCGTTCGACGTTGCAGATTCAACAAATTGCCCGGCTGCAACCGGTGAAGAATGAAACGCCGGAAGAGGAATACAGCCTGTCTAATGAAAATCCGAGCGGGCAATACCAGTCGTTGCACCGGATTTTGCAGCAACAGCAGGTTAACGAAGCGCTGGTGCAGGAGGATTTAACGTATATCCGTAAAATGTATGCGCTGGTGGAAGACCGGGGGGAGCGTGAAACAATACAGGCAAAAATAAACGACTACGAGAACGAGCTGCTGCAAATGCAGGCAAGCATCCGGCAGACAATGGAGCGTATCCGGAAAGTTGAGGCCGATTTGCTGGAACAGGGCATCACGCCGGAGTTTGCGCCTTCCGTTCCTGCTTCGGCGCCGGCGACAGGGAAGCCGGCGGCGGCGCGCCCCCTGTATTTCCGGCCTTCGTCGCCGTTTCCCGCGAGGCATATTTTGTTGCCGCAGCAGCCGGCGCGGATGGAGGAAGATGAAAGATATGTTTTCCATATCGGGAAAACGTCGCATGTGTTTATTGACCTGCCCGCCCCTGCGGGGCTGGTTTACCGGGTGCAGATAGGTTCTTATTCCCGGAAGCTGCCGCAGAAGGAACTGAACGGGCTTTCGCCTGTGTTCATACAGCAGGGGACAAAATTATTCACTCATTACGCCGGGCAATTCGCTACTTACAAAGAGGCGAGCGATATTTTGCCGCGCGTGAAAAAGCAGGGTTTCCACGACGCTATGATCATTGCCATGATCAACGGAAAAAAAACGCCGATGAAAACAGCGCGGGAATATGAAGAGAAACATAAACCGCAAGCGCCATTACCCCCCGCGCCGCGGGTAGCGCCACCACCGCCGGTACAAACGTCGCCGGCAATGGCTACTGCGCCGGCGAAAGAAAAAGAATCCGTTCCCGCAAGCGCAGGCAAGGGGATGTATCATGTGGTACTGGGCGAGTATCCCGACAGGTTGCCGCCGGCATTGATACAGGCCGTGAAGCAGCATACGAAGAAAGACATCATAAGGAGTTCGTCGAAAGGGCAAGCCATTTATACTGTCGGCCCATTTGCTGCATCCGTTGATGCGGAAAAGCTGCAGGGGCAATTGAAAAATATGGGGTTTGAAGTAATTATCGAATAGCGGGGATATTCCTTCTCCGGAATTCAGCACATAAAATAGCCGTGCTTACGGCTACGTTCAACGACTCGGAAGTAACGGCGCCGGCAGGAAACGGCGGGATAAACAGGCGTTCGGAAACCGCTTCGGCGGCTTCGGGCGAAATGCCGTTGCCTTCGTTGCCTACGACCAGGACGCCGCCGGGCGCCAGCCGCTTTTGATAAACGTTGCCGCCGTCCAGGAATGCGCCGTATACGGCGGTTGATTTTTTTACCTGTTGTAAAAATTCCGGTAACGCCGTGTAGTGTACGTTCACGCGGAAGATAGCGCCCATTGTCGCTTGCACGACTTTCGGATTATAGCAGTCCGCCGTGCCGGGCGAACAGACGATACGGCGGATGCCAAACCAGTCGGCCAGGCGAATAATCGTCCCCAGATTGCCGGGGTCCTGGATATTGTCGAGCGCCAATAACAACTCGTCCTTGCCGGGCAAGGGGCATTTTGATGTTACCGGTTTTTCGGCTACAGCCAATACGGTTGGCGGCGTTTTCAACGCGCTCAATCGCGCCATAATGGCGGCGTTCACGTGTTCGAGCGGGCGCCCCGGAACGGGAAAGTCCAACGGCTGGGTAGTAATAACCCGTTGCGTAACAAACGACGAACAAAGCAGTTCTTCTACCATTTTCCGGCCCTCGACAAGGAATAAGCCGTATTCATCGCGGAATTTTTTCTGCGAAAGCGATTTTATCCATTTGATTTCAGAAGCATTCAAGGATTTGGAAATTTAATGCCTTTGGCCGCTAAAGTACGTTGAGGAGTTGTTCTTTGATTTTTTCGAGTTCGTCTTTCATCTGCACCACTATTTTCTGGATGCCGGCGTGGTTGGCTTTCGAGCCGAGCGTGTTTATTTCGCGCCCCATTTCCTGTGCAATGAAACCCAGCTTGCGCCCCGATGCTTCTTCGGTAGCTACGGTTTGGCAAAAATAATCGCAATGTTGTTTCAGGCGCGTTTTTTCTTCGGTGATGTCAAATTTTTCTATGTAATAAATCAATTCCTGCTCGAAGCGGTTTTTGTCGTAGTTTGCCGTTTGCAACAAGGTTTCCAAACTGTTTACCATACGTTGCCGCAATGTTTCGAGGCGTTGCGGCTCGTGCGTTTTCACTTCTTCGAGCAAAGCGGAAATGGCGGTTACGTGCATGAGGATATCGCATTCCAGCACTATTCCTTCCTGCGCGCGGAAACGGCCGAAGGCGTCCAGCGCCTGCTGCAAACACCCGGAAAGCGCCGCCCATTCTTCCTCCGGCACATCGGAGGCGGAAGGCTCCGTCAGCACGTCGGGCATACGCAAAATAGCCTGCGCCACGCCGGCTTCCGCTGCCGACGAGCCGGCCTGCTTTAAGAGGCCGTCCAACCGCCGGTAGTACGCAAGAAACGCAGCATCGTTAATAGCCGACAAAAGCGCGGCATCCTGCGAAACGGAAAGGATTTGTACTTCCAATTTGCCGCGCTGCACCACGCGGAATAATTCATTGCGCACCGCGCTTTCTTTTTCGCGGTATTCTGTGGGGATTTTCAAATTTAAATCCAGCGTTTTGCTATTGAGCGAACGCAATTCAACCGTGATTTTCTTTTGTCCTGCCAATTGTTCGGCTTTTCCGTAGCCGGTCATTGATTTTATCATACCTTTCGTAAAAATTCACACAAAGATACAAAAAGATTGATGGATTTTAGTTGTAAGTAGGAAGCATGCATAAAGAAGAGAGGGTTCCCATTAAAAAAAATCAGGCAACTTTAGTCAAAATTGCCTGATTTTTATTTGTGGAGAATGTCGGAGTCGAACCGACGACCCCCTGCTTGCAGGGCAGGTGCTCTAGCCAACTGAGCTAATCCCCCAAAATAACACTAAAAGATTTAGGTAAAGGAGCTATAAAAGCCTTCTTATAGTCGGTAACAGCTCCAAAAAGGAGGTGTTCCAGCCACACCTTCCGGTACGGCTACCTTGTTACGACTTAGCCCCAGTCACCGGTTTTGCCCTAGGCCGCTCCTTACGGTTACGAACTTCAGGCACCCCCAGCTTCCATGGCTTGACGGGCGGTGTGTACAAGGCCCGGGAACGTATTCACCGCGCCATGGCTGATGCGCGATTACTAGCGAATCCAACTTCATGGAGTCGAGTTGCAGACTCCAATCCGAACT
>JAITSM010000152.1 GCA_031287815.1 Prevotellaceae bacterium | reverse complement strand
CGCTCGCCCTTCACCCTCACCTTCGACGAGAACCAGCGCGGCCAGGCCCTCTACTATTGCCTCTGCTGGGAAAACACCCGGGGCGAGAAAGGGCCGTACAGCCCGATTGAGAAGGCGATAATACCGTAGACCCAGTAGCAGTAGGCAGTAGGCAGTGGGCAGTAGCTGACGCCGACAGCCTTTGCCGTAAATTTGAAAAACCGCCGGTATGGAAACATGCCGGCGGTTTTTTTGAATGGAGAATTGAAAATGGAAAATGGAGAATGGAAAATGGGCTGGCGCCTTTTAAAGTTAAGAGCTAAGAGTTGGCTGACGCCAGCAACCTTAAACTTTAAACATTAAACCTTCCCCACAGAGGCACAAAGATTAAAACAGATTACACAGATTTTAAATGCGACTCACGACTAATGACTCACAACTAAAATTCGTATCTTTGCTCCTGTTTATGATTTATGGTTAATCTATGCCGCTTACTACTTATATAGCTTCGGCGGGGTCGGGAAAAACGTATGCGCTCACGAACGCTTACCTTCGCCTGCTGCTTTCGTCCGCCGCCACAACGGCGGGGTACCGGCAACTGCTGGCGATTACATTTACCAACAAGGCGGCGGGGGAAATGAAAACGCGCATCGTAGAATGCCTGAATGCGCTGGCTACCGGCAATGACGCCGCTGCCGCCCGGCAGTTCTGCGATGCGCTGGCGGTTTCGCCGGAAGAATTGCGTAACCGCGCCCTGTCCTTTCGTTCCGCTATTTTGCACGACTACTCGCATTTTTCGGTATCCACAATTGATGCGTTTTTCCAGAAGATTGTGCGCGCTTTCTTGCGCGAACTGGGCTTGCTGCCGGATTTTGCCTTAGAGCTGGATGCTGAACGGTTGCTGGACGAAGCGGTCGACGCCTTGTGGCAGGAGGCGGCGGTAAACCAACCCTTGCGCCGCCGGCTGGCGCATCTGATCAACCAGCGTATCGAAAACGGGAAATCATGGAATGCACGCGGCGAGCTGAAAGCTATGGGCAGCGAGGTATTCAAGGAATCGTTCCGGAGTTTCGGCCGCCGTTTTCAGGAACAAACCGACGACGCAGATTTTTTGCGCAACTATGAAACTACGTTGAAAAAAATCACTGCCGGCTTCACCAAAACCATGCACGATGCGGGAACGAAGGCTTTGCAAATTTTGTCGGAACAGTCCATAGCCGTTACGGATTTTAAATACAAGACAACGAGTTTTGCCAATTATTTTAATAAAATTACCGGCGAAGCGGCGGCGAAAGATTATGTTCCCGGCGCTCGCGTCTTAGCCGCTTTGGGCGATGTGGACAAGTGGCTGACGGGCGACGCCGGAAAGGACGCCCTCATACAGGGCAAGGTATTTCCCTTAGTCAATCCCTTGCTGGAGCAGGCGGTGAAGTGCTACAGGGAACAATTTACGGATTACCTTACGGCGCACGCCATCCTGAAAAACTTTTACAGCATGGCTTTGCTGGCCGATGTGGCAAACAAGGTAACCGCCATTGCCAACGAAGAAAATTTACTCTTAATTAGCGACACCCTGTATTTGTTGCGCGATTTGATTGGCGACAACGACACGCCGTTTGTTTATGAAAAAGCGGGCGTGTATTATCGTTCGTTTCTGCTGGACGAGTTTCAGGACACCTCGAATATGCAATGGGAAAGTTTGCGCCCGTTGCTGTTGAATGGATTGTCCGAAGGCGGCGAAACGTTGGCGGTGGGCGATGTGAAGCAGTCTATCTACCGTTGGCGCAACAGTGACTGGCGGATTTTGGCGCAAGGCATTTACGATGATTTTGCAGCCTTCGGCTCGCAACGCATAACGCTGGATACAAATTGGCGCAGTAAGGAAATTATTGTAAACACGAACAACGACATTTTTTCCCGCCTCCCGGCCTTGCTGCAACAGCAATTGAACGCCCATATTGACGAAGCGGCCATGCCTGCGGGCAACGAACAGGTGGATCCGTTACGCACGGTCATCACGGAGGCTTACCGCGAAGCGCAGCAAAAAGTGTCGCCCGGAAAAACGGGCTCCGGCGGCTACGTACATATCGAAACGATGGCGGCGCCTGCCGCGCAGGAAGAAACGCCGCAGGAAACGGCTGTGGAAAAGGTGTTGCAGCGATTGCCGTTATTGATTGCGGAGTTGCAGGAACGCGGCTATGCTCCGTCGGACATAGCCATATTGACGCGCTATGGGCGCGAAGGGCAGGAAATAGCCAATGCGCTCTTGCAATACAAGCAAACCTCCGGCGACACGGCGCATTGCTTTGATGTGCTTTCGCAGGATTCCTTATACCTGGCGCAGGCGCCGGTGGTGCGGTTTGTGATAGCGGTGTTGCAATGCGCCGTGTCGCCCGAAGCGATTTGCAAAGCCGTTGCCGAACGCTACCTGCAACGCTTTTTGCCGGAAGCGGAGATGACTTCCGCATGGTTGGGGCAACTGCTTTACCAGCCGATGACCGAAGCTATCGAAACAATTATTACCCATTTCCGCCTGCATGAAGAGCCGGCGAACTGGGCGTTCCTGCAAGACTTGCAGGATGTGGCGCTGGCGTATTCCAACCGCGAGCGCAACGACATTTTCAGTTTCCTCGAACATTGGAAAGAGGCAGGCGAAAAATATAATTTATCCATGACCGATAGCCGCAATGCCGTGCGGATACTCACAATTCATAAATCGAAAGGCTTGCAGTTTCCGGTGGTCATCGTGCCGTTTTGCCACTGGAGCATTGAGCCGAAAAGCAACTCGTTGATTTGGGTAAAAGCCGATAAGGAGCCGTTTGCAGGCCCCGGATACCTGCCGCTGAATTATACGAACACACTCGCCGAAACCTTTTTCAGCGCCGACTACTGGTTGGAACGCGCGCAGTCGATGATTGATAATTTGAATTTGCTGTATGTGGCGTTTACCCGCGCCGAATCGGAACTGTATGCTTTTGTGCCGCAACCGGCGCGCAAAAGAGAAAATACTTTTGCGCACATTCTTCCCGCCCTGTTGCAGCAGGAAAAATATACGGCAGGCGTTCCGGCGGCGCACCGGCCAACCGATAGCGAAGCGCCGGATACATTTGAGCTGGAAAAATATATTTCGCTTCCCTGTACCAATGCGCTGCGCGTAAAATACGTCGACGAACAGTCATCGGATATTGATGCGGCAAGCGTGCGCGACTACGGAATTTTGATGCACCGCGCCTTTTCATACATTGCCACGCCGGAGGATATAGGCGCGGCGGTGGAAAAATTAGTGGAAGGCGGTTTTTTAATCAATGACGCCGAACAGCGAAAAATCTTGCAAACCTTGCTGGAAAACGCTTTGAAGCAACCCGGCGCGGCAGAATGGTTCGACGGAAGCTGGCAACTTTTTACGGAAACAAATCTATTGCTCCCTTCCGAAGCCCTTGCCAAACCTGCCCAGTTGCGCCCCGACCGGGTGATGTTTCGCAACGACGAAGTAGTGGTAGTTGATTACAAATTTGGTAAAAACAAAGCGCCGCAACATATTCAACAGGTCGAAGAATATATTGCGTGCATGAAAAAAATGGGCTATACCCGCGTACAAGGCTACTGTTGGTACATCTCAATAGGAGAAATAAAGCACATTAAAGGGCAATCTATTATATAATTGATATACAAATAGTTTTTTGTTACTACAAAGAAAATCTGCATTTTTTGCGAAAGAATGTTGAAATGTTAGCGAAATATTATGTACCTTTGCCGAAATAACACTACCATGCATTGCGACATTTATGTGTAAGGTTCAATGAGAAGATTACAATTAGTAATAGTATTCCTGCTGATTTCTGCAGGGTTTGTGTTTGCTCAACAGGACATGTTATATTCGCAATATGTCTTTCATAGCTTGGCTATTAATCCGGCATATGCTGGCTACAAGGAGGCCGTCAACGCAAATATTTTTACCCGTTTACAATGGGTGGGTATTCCCGGTTCTCCCAAGATATATTCTGCTATAGTGGACGGTATTGCCACCGAAGGGAAAAATGTCGGCTGGGCGGGGCAATTGGCAAGCGATACTAAAGGAGCATCCAATACTTTTTCTGTTTATGCAACCTATGCTTACCGGTTAGCGTTGAACAGGCGTAAAGACCGCCTGTCGTTCGGTATCAGCGCCGGCCTGAGTTATCAATTGATTGACCGGGAAAAGTTGGTACCTTACGAATTACAAGACCCAACGTTAGCCAACTTGCAAGGGGAAGTACGCCCCGATTTCCGGTTTGGCGTTTTTTATGATGTGCCTTCATTTTACGTAGGGCTTTCTATTACCAATATTTTCGCCAATTTTACCTATGCAAAAAAAATCCCGCATCTCTACTTTTCTTTGGGCGGCCTGCTGGCGCTCTCGGAAGCCGTATCCTTAAAGCCTACTGTATTGTTGCGGGAAGATTTCAACGGACCGACCAACATGGACGTAAACTTATTCGGCATCTTTGCCGACCGTGTATGGCTGGGTATTGGTTACCGCACAGGGATTCCTTTTAAAGGCAATTTGGAAAGTATCGATAAACTTTCTTCAACGAATGCCATGTCATTCCTTGCTCAGATTTATGCTACGCAATCGTTGCTGATAGGCTACTCGTACGACCACAACCTGAATGGGTGGCCGTCCACGCAGGAAATTTCCGTTTCTTATACCTTTAAACAACGATATAACCGTTTAAGAAATCCACGTCATTTTTGATTGTTAAAATGCAGCTTATGAAAAAAGGGCATATTATAGTTTTTGTATTTCTTTGCTTCGCTTCTGTGCTTTTCTCGCAAACAAAAAAGGACATAAGAACGGCTCGCCAAATGATGAGCTATTACGACTATAATGGCGCTTTATCGTTGCTGGAAAAATCCATGAAGGCTACTAAAACCATTGACCCGGACGCAGTGGATGCATTAGCGGAGTGCTACCGCAAAACAGGTAATTTAAGCAAAGCGGAAAGTACGTACAGCTGGCTGTTGAAATTAGATAGTTATCATGCTGAAGCGCATAAATATTATGGCGAAGTATTGATGTATTTTGAAGAATACGCATCGGCAAAAGAACATTTTGAAACATACATAAAAATGGCCGGGAACGACCCTTTGGTAAAACGACATATTACCGCGTGCGACACGGCCATACACTGGATGATGAAGCGGGACAGTTCAGTGTTCAAGGTAATGAATGAAGCTACCCTGAATACGAAATATTCCGAGTGGGGCGCCGTAACGATGAGGGATAACCGGTATGTGGTATATGTTTCAGACCGTGTGGCCGGGAAAACAGGCGTGAACCTTTTACGCCCGTTCAGAACGCGCAAACCTGTACATCAAGAGACGCAAACCACTCCTACAAGGGTTTCCCGCGCGCCGGTAGCGTCGCCGCTCTATAGCCTGTTGGACGATGGTTACAATATCGGCCCTATGGTATATACGAAAAATGGGCGAAAAATGTATTATACCCGGACAAGCGTTTACGGCGAAACGGTGGATGAAGGAATAGCCATACTGGACAGGAAACTTGAAATAGAAGAGGCCACATTGGCGGCAGGAAACAAAGTGGTCAGGACAAAATTATTTGAATATAACAAACCGACGGAATACTCGGTGGGGCATCCCTGCTTGAGCCCTGATGAAAAAACGCTCTACTTTGTTTCGGACATGCCCGGCGGCTACGGCGAAACGGATATTTACTTCTCCGTGCTTACAGCGCAGGGGTACTGGAGCGAGCCTGTAAACGCCGGCCCGGTAATAAACACCGAAGGGCGGGAAATGTTTCCCACAATGGATTCCACAGGTGTCCTTTACTTCTCGTCCAATGGGCATCCCGGCTATGGCGGGTTGGATATTTTCCGTGCGAAGGGCGAAAAAAACAATTGGCTTGTTATTGAAAATTTGCGCGCGCCGGTTAATAGCGGCGGCGATGACTTTTATTTGATGTTTAATCGCGGCATGGAAGACGGCTATTTTGCTTCTAACCGGCGCGACGGGATGGGAAGTGATGATATTTATTACTTTCAGCTGACAGGCCCGCTGCCGGATATAGGCTACATTGAAGCGCCGCAAACATTTGTCCAGATTATAGAAAAACGAATTGTGCATGGCTCCGTAACGGAAGAGGGAACCGGCGCGCCGATTGAAGGCGTATCGCTGTCTTTGCTGGAAAAAACTACCGGTAATGCAGATTATGCCACAACGGACGCTAAGGGCAACTTCTCTTTTGAATTGGAAGAAAATACGGATTATATACTCTCGTTTATCAAGGAGGGTTACGTGCCTGTCATCAATTTTGAATTTAAAACAGGCAACCGCGTAGCCATACAAAAACAGCGGTTGGATTTAAAGATGAAATCCGCTGTACCTGTAGCCAACGAAGACATTGTTATAAATGAAAACATTGTTTTGGATTTGGAACAGGGAACAGGCGTGGAATATAGCGTACAAATCTTAGCCAATAAAGAATATCCGGATTGGAACTATTTAACTTTGGCAAGGGATACCTATCCGCAATACAAGATTTTCTACGGAAGTTTCCCCGACGCCTTTACCCGCTTTACTATCGGGCGTTTTAAACAATTAAAAGAAGCGAATCAATTGATGAGAGAGCTGCGTAAGTTAGGCTATGCAGATGCATTTGTGGTGATGTTTGTAGATGGAAAACGGAAGGTAGTATCCTATCATTAACGAACAACAATTTAAACATTATAAATTATGAAAAAAATTGCCACCCTCATGTTATTATTTGTTTCGGGAGCGCTTGCCGCACAGGATATCGCCTTGCCGAAACCGCAAACTGCCGGCGGAAAACCTTTAATGGAAGCCCTGAATGCCCGCCGCACAGGACGTTCATTTTCCGCACAGGAATTAACGCAAAAGCAGCTGTCCGATTTATTGTGGGCTGCCAATGGCGTGAACCGTCCCGACGGAAAGCGCACTGCGCCTTCGGCGGGGGATAGCCGGGAAATAGACATTTATGTATTCTTGAAAACAGGCGTGTATTTCTTCGATGCGGACGCTCATAAACTGATACAAAAATCAAAAACCGATGAGCGCAAAAACGTAGGCATGCAGCCGTTTGTTGAAATAGCCCCTGTGGTATTGGTATATGTAGGCAATTTCGACAAAATCGCGCGGTTTGACAAAGAAAGCCAAAACTTTTATTCTGCCACCGACGTCGGCTATGTCAGCCAGAACGTGTATTTGTATGCTGCGGCGGAAGGCTTGACCACCGTGGCGTTGGGCATGATAAAAAAAGATGAATTGACCGCCCTGCTGAAAATTAAAAACGGAAAACCGTTGCTGGCGCAGCCGGTCGGATACCCCGGAAAATAACACTGCCCGAAAGGCACAAGGATAAATCATTCTCCATTTAAAAAAACGCCGGCGTCTTTCTTTAGATTTGTGATTTGCGTTTGCGATAGGGATGCACAACCGTGCATCCCTACGTGTTTATGGGGAAAAGCAGGTTTTTTGTCAACGGGGAACGGTCAACGGGGAACGGTCAACGGTCAACGGTCAACGGTCAACGGCGCCAGCCACCTCCTACCTCCCCCATCAAAAAAAACGCCGGCACGTTTCCATACGGCGTCTTTCTTCAGATTTGTGATTTGCGATGTGCGATGTGCGATGTGCGAATCGCAAGTCGCAAATCGCCTATCGCAAATCGCCTTCCCAGCTCCCTCCCCGAAGGGGAGGGCTGAGGAGGGGTCTATCGCGCAATCCCAAACGTCGCCATCTTTTTCCCCTTATAATCCCCGATGCCATGCACGGTAACCTCGGCCATGCCGACGTTGACGTTGTTTTTGTAGGTTAGCGTGTAGTCTTTGGTGAAGGTCAGGGTGAGCGTCGGCTGCCCTTCCTTGCGGTAGTGCACCTTCGGAAGAGGGGTCACCGCCCTTTCGGTGTATTGCTGTACGTCGATGGGCTCTATCACGCAGTGGTCGCCGGCGGCGAGGTCGTGCACCGGATGCCGGCGGCCGGCTTCCTGGGCGAGAATGTCCTTGTAGGTCGTCATCCAGGCGTTCAACTCGGCGAGGAACGCCTTGTTGGTGTCGGGGCCATTGACGCGCACCTGCACTTCCAGCAGGTCAAGGATATTGCGGAACACCGTATCCACTTCCTTGCGGATGCTCCGCATGTTAATGTCGGGGCGTTTGGCGATTTCATCGACGCGGTTCAGCAGCAGCCCCTCGAGGTTGCGGCTCGCCTGCACTAACTGCCCCAGCCATTCCCCCAGACCGAGCGTGGCTACCTGCAAAAAGTTTTCCTGCTTCAGCAACTCGCGGTGCAGGTCTTCGATGGCGGCGGTTTCGTCGTAGAGGGTCTTGGCGGCGATGTTGCCGTAGTGTTCCAGGATGACTTCCAGCTTCTCCGCCGCCTGCCTTTTGACGGGGTCAAAGTGGTTGAGATTCCCTTTTACCGTGTCCGCAAATCCGCGGTACAGCTGGTCGCGCAACTGGTCTTGCGCATCAATCTCCGCCGTCAGTTCGCTCTTGCGGATGACGTCCAGCGTGTCGACCTCTTCGTTGTACAGTGGCAGGTAGAGGTCATACAGTGGCTTAATGCCCAGCGTTTCGGCCGTGTATTTTAACACCAGCGCATTAAACCCCGTGTGGAATTCCACATGCGTTTCGTTCCGCAAGTTTTCATAGCGGAAGCGCGCGATGATAGATTTGATAAATTTGATGATTTTTTTCATACTGTTATTATTTAAAGTTTAAAGTTTAAGATTTAAGATATATTTGCAACAAAGTGAAAAACCCTCCCCGAGGGCTCGGCGGGGTTTGCAACAAAGTGAGCAGCCCTCCCCGAGGGCTCGGCGGGGTTTGCAACAAAGTGAGCAACCCTCCCCGAGGGCTCGGCGAGATTTGCAACAAAGTGAGCAACCCTCCCCGAGGGCTCGGCGGGGTTTGCAACAAAGTGAGCAGCCCTCCCCGAGAGCTCGGCGGGGTTTGCAACAAAGTGGGAACCCTTCCCGAAGGGCTTCGGACGAAAGTCGCGCGGCCTTTCGTCAAAAAACGGCGGCGTGGTATCATAATTATTATTTGTTTTAAAGGTTTTCATTAGTTCCTGTTTTAACTTGTAACTTGACAGGGTGTGTCAATGATACTCTATAGGTTGCATTGACACCCTGCCACTCCCTGCATGCTTTTCTCATTTTTCATAGTTATTATATAAAACGTAAAAATTAAGAATTACATACAGCTATTTAACGCATTTTACGTGGCACCCCCAGCCACCGCCGAGCAGGCGATCCAGGCTGCCATAGAATGAGCTGGGCGAGATTGTTTGCTGTGCCTGGCTGTCAGTGGTATTGCGCGTGGTGGTCCAGTAGTAGCCGGCACCCGAGGACCAGTTACTGACACTTACGAATCCGCTCGTAGTCCAGTTTGCCACGAAGGAGGTTGTCAACGGGGTTCCAGTGCAGGTTTTCAGGGCTTCATAATCTTGCTGGGCAGGCACACGCCACGGAGACGGGCAAAGGGTCGGTGCGTTCTCAAACGCACAGGACGCACTATAATAATAACCTGTGTTTGCACCTCTATCTACATATTGTGCGGGAAATGGAGTACTCGTCGACAGGGCAGTAACTCCTGCACAACCCTCAGGATTACTCACAGCACCGCTCCATGTTTGTGCACCACAACTCCAACTAGCGCTGGTATTACTATAGGGAGGCCATAACGATTTAACAATTATTGACCCGTTAGCAGTCGCATTATTACAAGTATTAGTATTGGAGGTAGTAACTGTATAATTAAATGTACCGGGAGTATTAAATGTGCCGGCACTGGCGGGCGTACCGCTGACCGTATAGGTATTCGAAGCCCACGCGCCGGAAACGCCGGAAGGCTGCCCGATAATAGACGCACCGGTAGCATTGGCGGTTGTATATTTGATGGGTGTAATAGTGGAGCCGGCATAGACTGTCTGGGAGCTATTGGCGGTAGTAAGGGTAATCGTCGGCAGGGCGTGCACCGTCAGTACCCACTGTCCGGTACTTGGGGTCAAGGTAGTATTGCAGGTATTGTCTTTTGCCCGGCGGGTGAAGGTAAGCGCGCCGGTAGTGGTGTTATAGGCGGCAGGCGAATAGGTAGCCTGGGTAGCGCCGGTTATAACGTTACCATTGTAGTACCACTGGTAGGAAATATTGTTGTCGCCGCCGGAGGCCGAAGTGGTATTGCCGATAGTAGTTACTGCCGCGCCGTTGCAAATCGTTTGCCCGGCGGTGGCAATGGCGCCGGGAGTAAATACCGGGCGCACGGTTAATACCCACTGCCCGGTACTTGGGGTCAAGGTAGTATTGCAGGTATTGTCTTTTGCCCGGCGGGTGAAGGTAAGCGCGCCGG
>JAITSM010000148.1 GCA_031287815.1 Prevotellaceae bacterium | reverse complement strand
CATAACCCCATGCAAGTGGAGCGGAGCGTAACGCAGCATGGGGGCTACATGGCACTTCCTGCTTTTCGCGCGGAGCACAGGTGTTCCGCTATGCACGGACAGTGCTCCGCGCGAAAGGCAGTGGGGGCTTTTCCGCAGGCTGCGCTGCGCTGGCCTGCGGTTATGAAAATCCGGCGTTTCACGCCGTGCTCCGTTGGCCGTTCCGCTGTATGGACGAGGTTTTACTTATTTATGAGGCAAAGCCTCAGGAGGAGATATAGCGGACAAGGTAAATCCTTGTCTGGACAGGGTAAAAAAAGTTTTTCAATTGACTATTTTTATATAAAAATCGTCAATTAACTGACGATTTTTGGGAGGAGGGGCTTTTTGTCTTTTTTCTATTCCTGAAAATAAAACATCAGACAAACAAATCCACCGGCTGAAAACGAGAAACATCAAACAGCCCCCTGTCGAAAATTTTTATTTCGGGAATAACTATCAACGATAAAAACGACAACGCCATGAACGGCGCATCCAGCGAGCCGCCCAGTGCGAGCGCCTGCCGGCATAAGGCATCGTATTGTTGCGCCACCACTTCCGCCGGCTCGGGGCTCATCAATCCGGCAATGGGCAAGGGCAGGAACCGGCTTTGTTCCCCATCATAACAGGCAACGCCTCCTTTATGTGCAATTACCTCATTCATGGCCTGCAATAATGAATCATCATCCACCCCCACCGCAATAATATTATGGCTGTCGTGAGCGATACTGGTACATAACGCGCCCCGCTTCAATCCGAATCCCCGCACAAAGCCAATGGACGGGAGCGCCTGCTCTTTGTAACGGTTTAATACCACCACTTTTAAAATATCCTTCTCGACATTTGAGGTGAGCCGGTCGTCTGTTTCGCTGCTTTGCAGCACACGCGCCGGGAGAATGAGCAATTTAGTATATAAACTTTTATTCATCAAGCCTATTACACGGATTTTCCCGGATTTCTTTTTCACTTCCAATTGCTCCTTTCTTATTGTTTTTGCATTAAACAGGTTAATCAGCGGCGGTTTATTTATTTTTTCCGGGAATTTTTCTTCTTTGTCAAACACTTTTTTCCCATTTATATACGTCTGCAATACTGTCAAATCAGCAAGGTTATCTACAATAATACAATCAGCAAAATCTCCTTCCCGCAATAAGCCGACCGGCAGGTTATAATGATTTACCGTATTCCATGACAATGCGCGCAATAAATTAAACAAGTTCAATCCTTTATCAATTCCTATTTTAAATATATTTATCAAGGTTCCGTTCAGCAAATCACGAGGGGAACAATCGTCGGTGCAAATCATCACCGAAGAAGGATAGCGGTTAATCAACGGATAAAGCTGGTCAAAATTCTTCGCCCTGCTGCCTTCACGAATAATCACCTTCATTCCCGCGCCGATTTTTTCTTCCGCTTCGCAAATATCTTCACATTCATGGTCGGTCGAAATGCCTGCCTGCACATATTTCTTCAGGTTATCGCCACTCAGTCCGGGCGCATGTCCGTCCACCGGCTTGCCGGTTTTTTTCGCAGCGGCAATTTTACCCATGACTTCCGGGTCGCCAAGAAGTACGCCGGGATAGTTCATCATCTCGGAGAGAAAATAAATATCGTCGCGCTGCAATAACTGTTCCACGTGAAACAAATCCAACGTGGCGCCGGAGGTATCGGCGGGCGCCGCCGGAACGCAGGAGGGCGCGCCAAAGAAAAATTTAAAGCCGGCATTCCGGGCGTCGTCCAGCATATAATGCACTCCCTCCTCTCCTACTACATTGGCAATTTCATGCGGGTCGGCCACCGCCGCCACGAGTCCCTGCTTCACCGCCTCGCGCGCAAAAGCCGACGGCGTCAACAAGGAACTTTCAATATGCACATGCGCGTCGATAAATCCGGGAAGGATATAATGCGTTTCCGCCACCGGCCCTCGTTCAATACGCACTATTTTCCCTCCGGAAATATGCAGCCGGCCGGAATAACATTCCTGTTTTTCCACATCGACAATATTCCCGCTTAAAATAAACCTTTCGGCTAATTCCGAAAAATCTTCCATTTTCAAGTGGTAGGTTTGCGGCGCAGTGTAAGGATTGGTTTTTTGTAAAATAACAGCCATGAGTTAATGTGATTATTTTAGTTGACAGGCTTAATGTGATTCGCTGGTTAATAGAGTTAGCAGGTTAGTAATAAAGAAATAATCATAATTCATTTAAATAAATGTTCCACGTGGAACATTAGCGGCCAAAATACACCAAAAGCACCGAAATGTCGGCAGGCGACACGCCGGGAATGCGGGAGGCTTGCCCGATAGTTTCAGGGCGGTGGAGATTCAGTTTTATTCGAGACTCCATCGATAGCGACGATAATTTATCAAAATCGAAGCTAGCCGGTATCCGGATATTTTCGAGACGGCTCATTTTGTCCGCCAACAAGCGTTCGCGTTCAATGTAGCCGCTATACTTTACTAAAATCTCCGCCGCTTCTATTATTTCCAAAGGAGTTTCTCGCGGGATTATCCAGCTGAGGAAATCCGCCCCAAAAAGCGTATTTGTTTCGGCAGTTTCCAGGTGTCCTGTTTCCATTTTTTCGTATAAACGAACTAATGAAAATTCGGGACGGTGTAAAATCTCTTCAAACTTTTTGCTTTGGGTTATCGGGACAGCGCCAATGGTATTCAAATAAGCATTTATTTCTTCGGGGCGAACGGATTTTTCTTTAAATGCCGCCACCAAAGTTTCTATAGCCTGTTTCTTTGCCAAGAAATGCCGGTAGCGTTCGGGCGAAGCCAAACCAATCGCATGCGACAATTCGGTAAGCCGCATATCGGCATTATCCTGGCGGAGCAAAATACGGTATTCCGCTCTGGAGGTAAACATCCGGTAGGGCTCATCAACGCCTTTGGTTACAAGGTCGTCAATCAGCACACCTATATATGCCTGCCTGCGATGAAGGACAAGCGGTTGTTTACCTGTGATTTTTAAATGTGCATTTATGCCAGCCATCAATCCTTGTGCGGCCGCTTCTTCATAGCCGGTAGTCCCGTTTATTTGCCCGGCAAAGTATAAATTTTCAATCCGTTTTGTTTCCAGCGTATGCTTTAATTGCACCGGCGGGAAATAATCATATTCTATTGCATAGCCGGGACGGAAAATTTCGACGTTTTCCAATCCTTCGATTTTCCGCAAAGCCCGCAGTTGAATATCCATCGGCAAGGAAGAAGAAAACCCCTGCAAGTAGTATTCGTTCGTATCCCAGCCTTCGGGTTCTAAAAAAAGCTGGTGGCTGTCTTTGCCGGCAAAAGTATGCAACTTATCTTCGATACTCGGGCAATAGCGCGGGCCTATTCCTTTTATGATGCCGGAAAAAAGCGGCGAGTCGGCAAAACCTTCCCGCAAAATGTCATGCACTTGTTCCGACGTGCGGGCCAAAAAACAGGGCAACGGAGGGTGAAGAGGGGAGAGGGGGGAATGGGAAAATGAATCAGGAGTTGTTCCACGTGGAACAACCGGGAGCGAGGCAGTGGTATTTTTAGTTGTTAACGTATCCGGCGGTAAAAAGGAAAACCGCCCGGCGGGATGGTCGCCGTCTTGCCGGGTTAATTTGGAAAAGTCGACAGTGCGTCCATCCAAGCGGGGTGGCGTGCCGGTTTTCATCCTGCCGGTTTCAAAGCCGAGTTGGCAGAGTTGCTCCGACAGCCCATAAGACGCCGCATCGCCCATGCGCCCTCCCGGAATTTGGGTTTTTCCGAGATGAATTACCCCGTTTAGAAACGTACCATTGGACAGGACGACGGCTTTGGCTGCGAATATCGCACCCATAAGCGTCAAAACTCCTGTAATTTTTTTATCTTCAACCAACAATGACTTTACCGTATCCTGCCAGAAAAATACGTTTGGCGTACTTTCCAACAGCCGCCGCCACTCTAACGAGAAAACCGCACGATCGCATTGGGCGCGCGGGCTCCACATGGCAGGGCCTTTCGAGCGGTTGAGCATGCGGAATTGCAGGGCGCTGCGGTCGGTAACGAGGCCGCTGTAGCCGCCCATTGCGTCTATCTCGCGGACGATTTGCCCTTTGGCAATGCCGCCCACCGCCGGATTGCAGGACATCTGCGCAAATTTTGTCATGTCCATCGTAATGAGCAGCACGCGCGAGCCCATGTTCGCCGCCGCCGCTGCCGCCTCGCAGCCGGCATGCCCCGCTCCCACTACAATAATATCGTATTCTTTTCGCATAATTTAATGCAAAAGTACGATTTTTTGTGCTAAAAATATTATTTCCTATTCAAAAAATTACGTCCCTTCTTCCGCATTTAACGATTTGCTCCAACGTCCGTAAAAAATTTTTCAAAAATAGTTGGAATTAAAAAATAAAGTGATATATTTGCGACACTTTTATGCTCTTTCTCATTTTGGATAGTTTTATTTTTTACTTGGAATCTGGAAAATTTCATAACAATAGAAATAAAAGAATTCTTGCGTGGAAGCGTAGACTTTGTTTATCTATTGTTAGGGTATTCCAGAACCTCAAGTAAAATAAATTTCGTCTACGTTTCGTTTATTTTAGGAAACGTACTGTATAAATAAAAAACGAAACGTGGATAATTGGCAGCGAATAAAAAATCGTAGCAAGGGGTTGTTTTATAGAAAAAAGTTTGTGTTTGGAAACAGCCCTGATGCTGCGAAAAATAATATTAACTTTTAAAAAACATTTTTATGAAAACAAAACTTTTCTTTTTTGCAATGCTTGCAAGCGTGGCTGCAAGCGCACAAACTGGCGTTACAGTTACGCCTGTTAGTGCAAAAAACAACGCCATTACATTTAATGTATCCTGGTTGAATAGCTCCCGTACCGGCACACACAATTCCAAAGTGTGGGTGTTTATTGATTATCGCCCTGTAACGAACAACGTACCTTCGGGCAGCTGGGAGCGAGTACTTGTTTCCGGTACGCCTACCGCTACTTCCGGCACGCCAACGAGAGAAACAACAACCGACAAGGGTTTTTGGCTGCAAGGTACGTCGGGAAGTTCCGGTACATACAACGCTACGATAACCGTAACGTTGAGCAATGTGCCGGCGCAATTTAATTGGTGCGCCTACGTTTCCGACTGTCCGCCGAATGTAACGGCAAACAATGGAATTTATACTTTTCACGGCACGCCGCCGTTTACATTGACCGCTTCTGATGGAGCAACCCAAACGGTAACCGGGACAACGCTTAGTACTTCGGCATTAACCATTACGCCTATCACCATAATGGATGCAACAGCTTGTCCGGGCGAGTTCTGTCCTTATCAGGGCAGCGATTTATATATTGACGCCACGCACCTTTGCCAGCAACGCGCCAGCGGCGCACAGAACTGGGAAGCGTGGATAAAAGATACTAGAGACAATGAATTGTACAGGATTGTAAAAATGCCCGACGATAAATGGTGGTTGGCACAGAATGTAAAATTAGCAAGCTATAATAGTGCTACCATAGGCGCTGCCATTAGTGGCTGCACAAAAGATGAATGCGGCAGGGCTTATACATGGGCGCAAACTTATGCTTCCTATGCAGGTGGTTCAAGTGGTTCGACCGGTAACGTACAAGGTATATGCCCTTCCGGTTGGTTGTTGCCAGTTAGAGCTACATTTACTACGCTTGCAACATCCATAAGTAGCAATGCCGCCACTGTATGCGCAAACCTACGAGGATTAAATTGTGCATGTACTCCCAGAACGGATGGGTACGGATGGGCAAGCCAAGTGGTCATATGTAATGGCAACAAGACGGGCTCTGCCGATGTAGGCTCGTGGTGGTATACAAATGATGCCGGGAGAGAAGACGGGTTCGGCGTTGATGCATTCAAATGCAACGTGTGGGCAGTTAATAATGAAGGAGAATCCGGTACAAATGCGGTAATCCGTTGTTTCCGCCAACTGTAATTCAATCCAAATAATATCAACAGAAGCTATATACTACAACCTCATTACCTCATTTCTTTCGTGTAAATGAGGTAATGAGGTTTACAGGTGGGTAAATGCTTTTTGCTACTGAGGTTGTTTTTTGAAAATTAGGTTTTTTTAAGCGAGAAGGGTGATCAGTGAAGGGTGAAGGGTGATGAGTGAAGTGCGCTGGCGCCAGCCAACTCTTAACTCTTAACTCTTAACTCTTAACTCTTAACTCTTAACTCTTAACTCTTAACTCTTAACTCTTAACTCTTAGTTCTTAGTTCTTAACTCAAATGACCTGTTCCCCGCTACGGAATGGTGGCGCGTTTAATATCGCAGTAGGGCCCTTTTTCGCCGCGCGTATTTTCCCAGCGGAGGGCGAAGTAGACGGCCTGGCCGCGCTGGTCGTGCTCGAAGGTGAGGAGAATCGGCGAGCGCGTGTGGAACGTGGAGTGGCGCAACTCATCCCAGCGCTCGGGCGGGGCGTCGCAAATATTCCATACCAATTCCGCGCCGTGCTGGCCGGCCGGCTTCGCCCTTCGATGGTCGCCTTTGGAGTAGAAATGGAATGCCAGGCGGCCTATCTTCGAGGAATCCACCCGGCAGCCCGGCGCTTCAGTAGCCACCGGCGCATGCGTGCGCCCCTTTTTGCACTCCGGCAAGCCCATTGCGAGTAAGTCCGAATCTGCTACCAGCGGGTTATTCTTCAAAAACCCCGTATACAGCTGCCGGTAGGCGGCCTTAAAAACCTTTTCGACGCGATAGAGCTTGTTCGTTTTAACAATCGTACGTTTGGCAGGGTTCAACCAGTCGCGGTAGGCGGTAGCCAAAGCCGTGAATTTGGGCGTAAACTCCTTGTCGAGCCACTGTGCTTGCAGCGTATCCGCCCCAAAGCCCATGCGGGCGCGCTCCTCCTCGTTGGAGAGGTAGTTCTGCGTGATGGTGGCCTGTTCGTACAGGGCCTCGTGGTTCTGCGGAATCCAATCCGGGTTTGTAGCCATAAATGTTTTGGTTTTAAGTTTATTTATTGTATTCTTTAAATCAATTATTGTCTTCTATAATTAAAATATTGTCTTCTTTAATCGAATTATTATCTTCTTTAAATCAACTATTGTCTTCTATAATTAAAATATTGTCTTCTTTAATCGAGTTATTATCTTCTTTAAATTAATTATTGTATTCTATAATTCAACTATTGTCTTCTTTAATTGAGTTATTGTCTTCTTTAAATCAATTATTGTCTTCTATAATTAAAATATAGTCTTCTTTAATCGAATTATTGTATTCTTCAATTTAATTATTGTCTTCTTTAAATCAATTATTGTCTTCTTTAAATCAACTATTGTCTTCTATAATTAAAATATTGTCTTCTTTAATCGAATTATTGTATTCCATAAATCAATCGCAAAGATAGGAAAAAGGGTCGTAATGACCAAATATTTGAAGTGGGAGGTGTGAATTAGGAATTAGGAATGCCGGCGCCAGCCCCCGTTGACCGTTAAGGGTGCGCGGGGAAGCCCTGAGGGGAACAGGGCATGACAAGGGGAGCGTTGGGGAAACGCTGTAGCGACCATCGAAAACATTTTTTGTACTCAAATTATTAGTAGAAAATAAGAGGCGATGGTTAACGTACGCAGCGACCAGGATGTAGCACGAGGTATTTTTCATGCATCCTACTCACGCCTGTATCGCCTATGCACCACATACCGCAGCACCCGTTTGCCATATTCGAACTACACGAATAGTATTGGAATCTCCATCGGGAGTTGCCGGGCGCACAGCAATATGACCCATCCCATCCACCATCCAACACATCAGCAGCTACCCCCGTCGTTTCCTTTGTAACTAGGCCACTATTTAACATACACACGAAATCAGTATACATGGCAGGCCTCCACCCTATCGGGCATTCATGATTTGACGACGAGTAGTTAGCAATTATTTTATACGATTCCTTTTTCCATTCAAGATTACAAGCTGATATAGCATTATCATCCGTCAAATCCCTGCAATAACTGCCGACAACGGTTAAATGCGGAAGGCATTCTCCGTTATTGTGCGGTTCATCCCGCCCCACGCCGCCGGGACAGCCGGTGGCATCGGTCAAAGAAGTAATAGTCGTTACGGCGTATTTGTCATCGTTTATAGTAGTACCATTTACAATAAACGGTTTTGTTCCTTTGAATGTATAACTCCCTCCGCTGTACGACGCGGCATTCGGCGGGTAGTCGGAAACGTAAGCGCACCCGTTGAATTTGCTTGCGGAAATGTTTAATTGTACAGTAACGGTTGCGCTGTAACTGCCGCTGTTGCCCTGCAACCAAAACCCCTGCCGGTTGCTGCCGTCATATGTAACGGAAGCTGCAGGCGAAGCGGCGGAAACGGCAGCGCGTGCCCACGAATTGCCTGAAGTGGTGTTGTTACTGTTTACCGCAATGTAATCTACCCATACCCATACTTTGGAAAGGTGCGTGGCGTCGCGCGAGCCGGCGTTCCACCATATGCGGAAAGACACCGTTTTGTCCGTGTAATTTGCGCCGATAGGTGTTACGTTCGTTACCTGTGCGCTTGCTGCCACGCTTGCGAACATTGCGAAAAAGAAAAGTTTTGTTTTCATGATGTTTTGTTTTTAAATTGTTATTATTTTTTGCAGCCTTTGGTTGTTTTGCGCGAGTAATTAAACAAACACAAAACACTCCTGCACAAAACAACCTTATGCTGCCAAATTTTATAAAGACACTATTATCTTTACACCATTGTATGGTTATCTACTTTTATTTTTCGTAAAAATGAAAGGAGTACAGTCATCAATTTACGCATCTAAGAGGTTCGTCGAAACCTTTCACATTATAAATTAACAAATGTACTCCTTATAAGAATACTGTTAATTATTAAAGAAAACTCGACGATTTCTTAGACGCAAAATAAAAGTTGTACCAACAATTATTTCTAATGTGTAAAGAACATCAATAACCGGTGCAAATATATTACTTTATTTTTTAATTGCAACTATTTTCGAAATAATTTTTTCGTAAGGCGATTTTGGCATTAGCCCATTCTCCATTAAATACGGCGTGGAACGCCAGATTTTCATAACCGCAGGTCAACGACCTGCGGAAGAAGCCCCCACTGCCTTTCGCGCAGCGCACTGGCTTTCCGCTATGCACGGACAGTGCTCCGCGCGAGGGGCAGAGAGCGCCATGTAGCCCCATGCTGCGTTTCGCTCCGCTCCACTTGCATGGGGTTATGAAAATTCAAGCCCCTTCGGGCTTAGTTAATGGAGAATGCCGGCGTCAAAATCACCTTACGAAAAAATTTTTCAAAAATAGTTGTAAATAAAAAATAAAGTAATATATTTGCAGCGTTCTTTGACGTATTGAGAAGGATATTTTAAGAAATATCGCTTTAACTTTTATTCTACGAAAATTACGAAATCAGCAAAATTTCAAACAATACAGAATAATAAGTCATACAACCTTGTCAAGAGTAGGCATGAGTTGTTATACTTATTTGTATTGTGGGTTTGCTGAACCTCGTAATTTCGTAAGTATAACATCTCATTTCCTGCTCTTGGCTTTTTAATAGAATAAGGAAAACGCACCATAAAAGTTAAAGAAATAAATGGCAGAAAAAGTTTCACAAAACATTCTGCGATGATTGGCAGCGAATAAAAAATCGCAGCAGGGGGTTGTTTATAGAAAAAAGTTTGTGTTTGTGAACAACCCTGAAGCTGCAAATAATAATAATTAAAAATCTTATGTTATGAAAAAAAATTTCTTTTCTCTTTTATTGTTTCCCCTTTTGGGAACAGGCGGCTTGTTCGCACAAGCTATCGTTACGCCCATCAGCGTAGATTATGACCGCCACGAAGTAAAATTCCGCGTCGCATGGAATGCTGCCACCGCCGCCAACAACCGCGTGTGGGTGTTTGTAGATTTATGCCCGGTAACGGGAACCTCTCCGGGAACATTTGCCAAAGCCGTTATCAGCGGGGCAACGGCTACTGCCGGCAGCATACTAACCGTTACCGGCAATACGCGCGGCTTTTATGTAACGACTAACCCCTCGACCGTTACCGCCACGCTAAGCAACGCCACCGGCAAATTCAACTGGTGCGCCTATGGCAGCGACTACCCGCCGAATGCGAAAAACAACACCGGCGGCGGCTATGACATGAGAGGCACGCCGCCGTTTATTATCAACGGCTCGATTAACTGGAGCTCCTACACTTATTCCGGCGGGGAGATTACCGCGCTCAACGACGCTACCGGCTATCCGGGCGTGTTGTGCGGCAAGAACGGCGAATCAGCGGGTTTATTGAATTGCTGCGTGCCCGGAACTACGAATTGCAACGGCACTTGTAAAACAAATGGTACCTATACGACTAATGATGGTGCTTGCACTGGTGCATGCAATACTGCGTATGTGCAATTGCGAGACCAGTGCGGTAGCATTGTAGCAAATGAACATGGGACATACGCTGATGCTAATTGTAAAACTGGGTGCGGTGCTACCCACAACCCTGCGTGCGACGCGTTCTCAGCCGACTATACCGAAGGGCTATATCCGAACGAGGCTACCTGCAAACAAACGTGCGACATAAGACGTGCAGCCTACTATAACTACGTGGCGTCCCAGGCCGGCACGTGCTATTGCTGCAATTAGCACTAAAACCCATGTAAAATAGAATCAAAATAACCCATAAATTAAAAGCGTTTTTTCCCAACGCTCCCCTTGTCATGCCCTGTTCCCCTTAGGGCTTCCTCGCGCAATCGTGAAGTTCCCAAAAAACAATCTCCGTAGCCCCGAAGGGGCGAAATATGCATAACCGCAGGCCAGCGCAGCGCAGCCTGCGGAAGAAGCCCCCACTGCTTTTCGCGCGGCGCACCGGCTTTCCGCTATGCACGGACAGTGCTCCGCGCGAGGGGCAGAGAGCGCCATGTAGCCCCCATGCTGCGTTTCGCTACGCTCCACTTGCATGGGGTTATGAAAATTCCGCCCCTTCGGGCTTTTTAAGTTAAGAGTTAAGAACTAAAAGTTAAAAGTGCTGGCGCCAGCTAACTTTTAGTTTTTAACTTTTAACTCAAAAAGGCGCCAGCTAACTTTTAGTTTTTAACTTTTAACTCAAAAAGGCGCCAGCTAACTTTTAGTTTTTAACTTTTATCTCAAAAAGGCGCCAGCTAACGTTT
>JAITSM010000142.1 GCA_031287815.1 Prevotellaceae bacterium | reverse complement strand
GGGCAGAAATCTACCCACACCCACACATGATTGTTATAGGGCGTACCTGTCCATGACACGCTGAACGTTACTTTTTGGTTCATGTAATCCGTTCTTATCGGCGTAATAGTTACTGTTGCGCTTGCTGTAATGCTTACAAGCATTGCGAAGAAGAAAAATGTTGTTTTCATAAAAATACGTTTTTAAAAATTAATATTGTTTTTCGCAGTTTCGGGGTTGTTTTCAAACACAAACTTTTCTACATAAAACAACCCCTTGCTGCAATTTTTTATTTACTGCCAATTGATGTACAATTTTTGCACATTCTCCCATTTTAGGACTTCTGTTACTACATTACAAAAAATAAAAAGAAACGTGAGTTGGTATCGACTCTTCAAGAGGTTACTGACAACCTGAATCAAAAGCCGATACTAGCTCACGTTAGTTATGCGGCCTAAATTCTCGTTGATTCAAACATTGTCAGTATTCTTGAACTTGAACAAAAGCCATTGAAATATTATTCAAATCCGATAAATAAAGAACATCAATAACCGCTGCAAATATATTACTTTATTTTTTAATTGCAACTATTTTTGAAAAAATATTTTTAAAAACACAACTGCTTTTGCTGTGCGTAACGGCAGAGGTAAATAGGCCGGTATGGTTACAGTTATTGTGGGCGGCGATAGAAAAAATCTTTAAAAGTCTGAATTTTTACATCCGGTTCTTGCCGTTATGCCGTAAATGCGTTCACCCATTCTTCAATTACGCGCGGGAAATGTCGGTGTTCGAGCCGGCGTACCTTTGCGGCCAACGTTTCCGGCGTGTCGCCGGGGGCCACGCGGCAAGCGGTTTGAAAAATAATTTTCCCACGATCATATTCGCCGTTTACTTCATGAATGGTAATGCCTGATTGCCGCTCCTGGTTGGCAATAACCGCGCGGTGTACGTGCATTCCGTACATTCCATTTCCGCCATAGGCAGGCAGCAATGCGGGGTGAATATTTAAAATCCGGTGCGGGAAAAATTGTATTAACCTGTCCGGCACTAACCACAGGAAGCCCGCAAGAATAATAGCGTCTACGTGGTAGTCCTGCAATTTTTCCTGTACGTTTTCCGTATGGTAAAAAGCATTGCGGTTGAAAATATATACCGGGATATTTGCCAGTTGCGCCCGTTCAATCACACCGGCATGCGGGTTATTGACAAATACGGCGCCTATGGTTATATTTTTCGTTGGCTGTTTAAAATAATTGATAATATTTTCTACGTTGGTTCCGGAACCGGAAGCGAATAAAGACAGGATAGCCATAAGTGTATTTTTCAGTAAATTGATTTGTGAAACAATTAAAAAACTTTGCCAAAATTAAAAAAAATATTACTTTTGTACAATAAAAAAATGATAAAAAATTTTGTCATATCGGAAATATGTGTTTTCTTTGCAGCCGCAAATGGAAAAAATTAAATAAAAAACTAACTAAATTTATTAACTAAAATTAACTATTATGGCAGATGTAGCATCGAAAGTAAAAGCAATTATCGTAGATAAGTTGGGTGTTGATGAAAATGAAGTGACCCCTACGGCGAGTTTTACCAATGATCTCGGCGCAGACTCCTTAGACACGGTGGAGTTGATTATGGAATTTGAAAAAGAATTCAATATCACTATCCCCGATGAGAGTGCGGAAAAAATCAGCACGGTAGGCGACGCTATTGCTTATGTTGAGCAAAACGCAAAATAATACCCGGCCTTCGTCGCGGGAATTACTAACGAAATTTAATGTATGGAATTAAAACGTGTTGTTGTTACCGGCCTTGGCACGATCAATCCGTTAGGGAATAACGTCAGCGAATACTTTGCCAACCTTCTGGCGGGCGTAAGCGGCGCGGAGTTGATAACGTCTTTTGATACTACGCTTTTTAAGACAAAGTTTGCCTGCCTGGTGAAAAATTACGACCCATCCGCTTTCGGCCTTGACCGCAAGGAAGCGCGGTAGTTGGATTTGTATGCGCAATATGCATTGGTTGCCGCCGGGGAAGCCATACAGGATGCAGGTATCCATGCCGGAGCAATCAACCATGACCGCGTAGGCGTTATTTGGGCTTCGGGTATTGGCGGCATACAGACATTTTATGAAGAAGTGAAAGGATATGTACAGGGGAATTTTACGCCGCGTTACAATCCGTTTTTTGTTCCTAAAATGATTTCGGATATCGCTGCCGGGCACATTTCCATGAAATACGGTTTTCGCGGCCCGAATTACGGCACGGTTTCGGCCTGCGCTTCTTCCACTACCGCCATGTGCGATGCCTTCAACCTTATCCGTTTGGGTAAGGCGGACGCTATTGTGGTAGGCGGCTCGGAGGCCGCCGTGAGCGAACCGGGTATTGGAGGCTTCAATTCTGCGCAGGCCTTGTCTACCAACAATGAAAATTACAAAACGGCTTCGCGCCCGTTTGACAAGACGCGCGACGGCTTTGTAATGGGTGAAGGCGGCGCCGGTTTTGTATTCGAAGAATATGAACATGCCCGCGCGCGCGGCGCAAAAATCCATGCCGAAATCATCGGCGGCGGCATGTCGGCGGATGCATACCACATCACTGCATCGCATCCCGACGGCTTGGGCGCTATCCTGGCGATGAAAGCCGCATTGGAAGACGCTGCCGTACGCCCGGAAGAAGTGGATTATATCAACGTGCACGGCACAGCCACTCCGGTGGGCGACCCGGCGGAACTGAAAGCGGTAAAAGCCGTATTCGACGAACAGGCGTATAAATTAAACATCAGTTCGACCAAATCCATGACCGGCCACTTGTTGGGCGCGGCGGGCGCGGTAGAGGCATTAGCCTGTGTCTGCGCTATCCAAAATAGCGCCATCCCTCCCACCATCAATTTTGAAACGGAAGACGAAGAAATAGACTACAAACTCAACTTGACGCTGAATAAAACGCAATCGCGCGAAGTGAATGTGGCGTTAAGCAATACCTTTGGTTTCGGGGGGCACAATGCTTCCATAATTTTGAGAAAGATTTAAGGTATTTTTCCATATCAAAGAGAGCTGTTATGAAAATAACAGCTCTCTTTGCGTTTGTATGGGTAAAAAAATATGGTGGTAAGCATTAAACAATTCGTAGATTCAAGTAGTAAATGCAACTTTCTTGGGCGGCGGTTAATTTACGATAAATAATTAGTCACATTAAACAATTACTCACATTAAATTTTCGCTATCTTTGCAGCGAGAAAGCAGGTAAAGAAATGCTCCGTCTATCTATAAAAAAATATTTTTCCCTTGTCAAATTTTCGCATACGGTGTTTGCGCTTCCTTTTGCGTGCATTGGTTTTGCGTTGGCGTATGCGCAGACAGGCGCGGCGTTCGAGTGGCAAACATTGGTATGGATGTTATCGTGCATGGTGTTTGCCCGCAATGCCGCCATGAGCTTTAACCGCTATGCCGACCGGCAATTCGACGCCCGCAACCGGCGTACCGCTAACCGCGAAATACCACGCGGCGTCATCACTCCACAGCGGGCGTTGTGGTTTTGCGTGGCGAATGCGGCGTTTTTCGTGCTGGCCGCCGGACTACTCAACCGTTTGTGCCTGTACTTGTCGCCGGTGGCGCTGCTGGTGATTGTGGGGTACAGTTTCACCAAACGCTTCACGTGGGGATGCCACCTGGTTTTGGGAACAAGCCTTGCTATTGCCCCGACAGCCGCCTACATTGCTGTAACGGGGGCAATGGCTTTGCCGCCGGTACTGTTTTCCGCGATAACGCTTTTTTGGGTGAGCGGTTTTGACATTCTCTACGCCTTGCCCGACGAGGCGTTCGACAGGCAGGAAAAATTATTTTCCATTCCCGCCCGCTTCGGCCGCAGGGGCGCGATGCTGTTTTCCGGCGTACTGCATATTATTGCGGCGATATTGGTAGCGTTTACCGGCTGGGCGCTGCATGCCGGAATTTTCTACTTCACAGGGGCAACGCTGTTTTGTGGGCTATTACTCTACCAACACCTGATAGTAAAGCCTTCCGATTTAAGCCGCCTAAACGCCGCTTTTGCCACTACAAACGGCATTGCCAGCCTGCTGTTCGGCGTGTTTGCGATAGCGGATTTTCTTTGCTAAACGCGCCGTCTTTTTTGTTTCATAAGGAGTATGGCTTGTTTTGCGTCAGGATCCTTTCTGAAAAGCGCTCTTTCCCTCTGCTTGATCTTTCCGCGCGCCTTATAGATAAGTATATTGAGCTCTATTATAAAATTTTTGTAGGGGGCTATGCCGTACACCAGCGTAGCGACCTCAATGGAGTTCTTTATGCGGAAATACGCTTCATCTATTTTTGAACGGGTATCCTTCCTGGTAGCAGGGGGCGCTTTGTTCGGTTGTACGCTTGCATGGACTCCGTAGAGCTTGTCGTATATCTCTGCGGCGGCCGCCAAATCATTGCAGAAGGCTGTCAGGTGAAGCTGTTTATACAGTTCTTTACTCGCTTCCCGTTCGCGCAGCAGCTGGTAAATCTTTGTGATTTTTATATTCGGGGGCAGTAGATGAATTCCTTCGAACTGCCGGAGCTGGGTTTTTAATTTTTTCGCAATGTCCTTCTCCTCTTTGTGGTGGCTGTATCTGTAGGCTTCCACTATCGTCTGTATGGCGATGCACAAGCCGTCGCACAACTTACCGGTGGAGGCGAGCAGCTCCGTTACCCCGTTTTTGTCGACAATTTGCGTAATCGTATTCGCTTTTTTCAGCAAGTTGACAAAATCAGGAAGCGTGTCGGCGAGGGCTGTTTTTACCGTATAATTGGATTGGGTTATCAGTTCGAGCACTTCGGACATGAAGGTGTGATATTCTTCTTTTGTCATGCGGTACAGCGATATGAATGTAATGAATTTCATAACGGTAAAGGTTGAATGGCCGGCTTTATTCTTGCTTCTCCAAAAGCCCGCAGGGCGGTGAGCAGCGTTACAAAGAGGAGCGAAGTGTTCAGGTGCTGCGGCAGCAGCGCCCAGAAAATGCACAGCAGGATGCACGCCGCCGAGGTACCAATAAAATACCACTTCACCCAGCGCGGCCGCCGCTTCCTTAGCAGCGCCACCGCCACTACCGCATGCGCCGGAAATGCCCATAGCAAATTAAAATTCGCTTTGGTTACATAATGGTCGGTGCCGGCCCACATGAACAAAAGGAACAGGCCGAACAATCCCAAAAGCAGGAACCATGCGGCATCGAAGCCTTTTAACGGCAGTTTTATCCATGTGGCCAGGCCGGCTAATACCAGCAACAATCCGAACAGCATTGCCGGCGTGAAGAACGGCGCGCCCTGCGCCGGCTGTGCGCCGGGACGGAGGAGGTAACGGCTTTCCGCCACTGCGGGCTGCCCGTTGAGGAGGGCGCCGTCCATAGCTTCCGAAAGGAATGCCGGCAGGAACAGGTACTCGCGGGGCGTTGCCACACGGTCGGTGCGGCTGCCCAACAACAGGTCGATACCTAATTTCGACCAGGGCATTGTTTGCAGGTGCGGGTACAGCAGCTCGCGGAAGGTGGGAGGCCGGTTGAGCGGTTGGTTGGGCAGGACGAACTGCCCGCCGCATTCCGTTTCCAGCAAATCGCGGATGCGGGTGGTGCAGTTGTCGAACAAAAAATCGTAGAGGTAATATTTGTTTTCGGGCAGGCTGTTGCGTATTAAAAACGCGGCTACTTTCTGTTTCTGTTCCGGCGCAAGGTGGAGCGTCTGTTCCAAAACCCAACGCTGTTCCGCTTCATAAGCGAACATAAAGTTTTCAAACTTTGTTACGCTCAGCATATAGTTCAGCTTTCCGCGCACAAAGTTTGCATAGAAATGGGGCTCGTTGAAATCAAACGTCCCGTAATTAAACACCAGGTCGAGCTGCCGGGTGGTATCGCATACACGCACCGCGCTATGCCCAAAGGTGGAGTACAACTCGTCGCCCGCGCCGCAGGTGAGCAATGAAATGCGGGTAGCCGGCGAAAAGGGCTGCCCGCTTGCGGCGAATGCCATGCAACAAACCGCCGCCACAGTGAGTAAACAAGTGCGCCACATCGTTGCTTATTGTATGGCCACTCCTATCTGCGGCTGCCGCCCGCCGACAGCGAGGTAGCGCTGGTAGGTTTCATTCGCTTTGAAATAATCGCCGAGATTGATGTAGGTCGCTTCCAGGTTTCGCAGCGCCAGCGTGTCCGACGGCGCTATCTGCAATACTTTTTCAAATGTTTTAAACGCTTCTACCCCCTTGCCGGAGTTCCCATAGGCGGCGCCCAAATCTATCAGGGCGGTGGCGTTGTTCGGCTCGAACGAAGCGGCTTTTTCAAAGTAAGGAACCGCTTTGGCAGGGTCTCCCAGTTCGGTCATGTAGATACGCCCGAGATGATAATTCGGCTCAAACCGGTTGGGCGCAATGCTAAGGACTTCCTCCCACTGCCGGGCGCGTTCAACGGGGTCGGGATAGGCGGCGAGCAAGTCGCCCAGCGGCCCGAAAGCAAACGGCGTGCCCTGATTGCGGCGGAGCAGCTGTTTCATCAGGTTAATCGAAAGCTGGCGCGGATATTTCCCGATGCTGTCGGGATACGTATTTCCCAGCATGGTGTTCGCCCAGGAATACAATGACAGCGCATTTTCATACACCGGGTGTATTTCGACCGCGCGTTTGGCGTACTGGTAAATTTGCCGCGTATACACCAGGCGCATGCTGTCGTTCGGCGCCGATTGCAGTTTGATGTTGTACACGCGCGCCGCGTCGTAGTTGGCTTTGGCGCTTTTGGGCGACTGTCGCGCGTCGGTGGTCGAGAGCGTAAAATCGTCGAACCACGCTTTATTGCGCGAGATGCTTTGCCCCGAATACAACCCGAGCGTTGCGACGAGGAAGAGAATCACGGTATACCGGTAATAATTTTCCCGCTTTATCCATGCCGGCAAATGAACAATAATAAAATAGGCCAGCGCCAAACAAAAGCCCACCGAAGAAATATACACGAACCGTTCGTTCATAAACGTGCCGATCATCACAAACACGTTGGAAACAATGCTCAGCGGCACAAGGTACCAAATGATGGCGTAGGCGTAATTATTTTTACGGCTGGACGACAAACCCCAAATGATAAAGGCGAACATGGCGCCGTAAATCAGCAGCGGCGCCCACACCGCCGGATGCGCGATGCTGATTGTATTGATAAATTCGTTTGTCCCGGCGTTATTGATTACCACTTTCGGAATGTGGTACGGATAATAGTCCGTCGTCAGCGGGTTGGGATAAATCAGCAGCCACAGGTAACGCCCCAGCCCGTAGACAATGCTGGCATATTTTTCGATAGAACGCATCCCCAAAAACGGGTTGTTCATCAATTCCGTTTCGGGCAGCGGCTCCATGTTGATGACGCTCCAGCGCACGCACGTAAAAACCAGTGCGGCGGCAAACGATGGGAGCAATGCCCACGCAAGCGTCCGGAGGCGGGAAGACGAAGGCATGGCAAAAAGCAGCACAAAGAAAGCGGCGACAAACAGGAATGCCGCCGCCTGCCCTTTCAGCAACATGAATACCGGCACGGCGGTCAAGAGGGTGAACAGTAAAATATGTTTCAGTTTATACTGCCCCGCGAAATAAATCGTTATCGGGATAATCGCCAAAAAGGTCAAGGCGTTTTCTTTTGAAAATGCGCCGGCCAGGAAGCACAGGAAGGTGATGATTAAGAACTGCGGCTGCCGCGTGTCCAGCCAGCGCAGCGTATAGAACAGCGCCATGAGGGCGCCCAGAAAGGTCATGATTTCGTCGCGCCCCTTGATGTTCGCCACCGCTTCCACATGCACGGGGTGCGCAATGAAAAGCAGCGTAGTAATCACCGGCACATTGAACAGTAACTTCCAGCCCGCCGCCTCGCGCACCGGGAACAGCCGCTGCAACAGTTTAAACAGAAAACACGCCACCAGCGCATACAATACAATATTTATAAAATGGCTGGCATAGGGCAACCAGGTTTTCATATACAGCGGCGCGTCGTCGTCGTTTTGTTTGGGGGCGGTTTTGCCCACCACCACATGCTCCGCCTGCGTGGTGTCGATTGTCCGGCTCTGCAAGTCCCACACCAGGTATTGCCGCGGGACATTGTGCTGCATAATCGTCGTGTCCAGCTTATCGCGGATAATTTGCTTGACTTCCGAATTTACAAAAAGGTCATATTCCACCGCCAGCAGCGCGACCGACAGGGGGCGGTAGCGGCCGCCGGGAAGGTTGGTTACCTGTTCGCCGTAGCGGCCGATGAATGTATCGTACTTGAAAATTTTCGGAATACCGCTGATGCCTTCCTTCACAAATTCATTTTGCGTAAGCACCATCGTATCGTCCAGCGCAAACTCGTTCCAAAGGGTATTGCCGTAAATGGCGAAGCAAAACGCCACGATAACGGCATACACCCAACGGGGAAATAGCGCGGGTACAAATTTTTCAATGATAGCCGGCTTCCGTACTGGTTTTGCCGCCGGCTGTGCCGCAGCCGTTTTTCTAACCGCTGCCTTACCTGATTGTTTTTTCATTGCTGTTACTGTTTTCGTAATAAGGGTACAAAAATACAAAAATAAATGGAAAAAAGAGGTGAAGGGGTGAGGGGCGCTTTTTTAATGGAGAATGGAGAGTTGGCTTGCGCTAGCTAACTTTTAACTTTTAGTTCTTAACTCGGGGGGGGTAAAATCTTTTCAAAAATAGTTGCAATTAAAAAATATTGTTTTATATTTGCACCGTTTAAGTATGTTCTTTTTTATTAGCGTCTGAAACTCGCAAAATTTCAACCATCGAAGCATTCATGCATATATAAACGTGGATTTGATTTTATTTTTCGATGGTGGGTTTGCGAGACCTCAGACGGCTATAAATTGAAATTCACGTTTTCTTTATGAGAAAATTTCACAACCCAAAGTAGAAATCGTGAAAAGTGGCAATGAAAATAAAATTGCAGCAGGGGATTGTTTTATAAAGGTCGTTTGTGTTTGCGGGTACTTGAATAAAACAATCCCAAAGCTGCAAAAAAACAATATTAACTTTTAAAAAACATTTTTATGAAAACAAAATTTTTCTTTTTTGCAATGCTTATAAGCGTTGCAACAAGTGCACAAAGCCACATTAGCATTCAAATGCTTGAAGCGACATACACCGTTTCGCCGGTAGTAAAATTCCGAATATCGTGGAGCGATGTTCCTATCGTAATCGGAGAAACACACAATGCTAAAATATGGGTATGGGTAGATTTTCTAAAAGTAAATGCCGACAACACGACTTCCGGCAA
>JAITSM010000133.1 GCA_031287815.1 Prevotellaceae bacterium | reverse complement strand
ATAGTTTTTCCCCCTCCTGGAGGCTAATAAATACGTAAGTCCTACGTAAAAAACGCAAAAAATATGTTACTGGAAATGAGAAACGAAGGAGAGCGTTTTGACTGAGTAAGTCAAAACGGGGATCGGGTGCAAAATTACAAATAATATTTGATATTCAGGCAAAAATAAATAAAAATTTTAAAAATTCTGTTCTTTTTGGCGGAAAAAGGAAGGGGGTGGAAATAATGGTGAAGGGTGAAGGGTGAAGGGCGCTGTCGCCGGAAACCTCACCCCCTTCACTCTTCACCCTTCATTCTCCATTAAAAAAGTCCAGCCTTTCAGGCTGTCGTTTTGCTTGTGTTCTTCTTCCGCAGGTCAAGACCTGCGGTTATGAAAACCCGGCGTTTCACGCCGCGCGCCGTTGACCGCTCTCCCTTCACTCTTAACCCGTCACCGCTCACCCTTTCCCTTTCACGCTTTTTCCATTTCCGGGAGGAGGGGCTGGCTGCAGTAGCGCAATAAGAGCTGCGCCGCCGCCATAGTGTCTTTCTCGCAGTAACGCACAATACGCTCCATATTTTTTTCTTCGTAATATACCGCCGCCACCCGGCTGCCGTCAATATCGTCTTTGGGCGTGGGGATGTCAAGGACGGTTGTCAGCAAATCCAGCGAGCAAAAATGTTTGTAGTCGCCGAATTTCCACAGCTCCATAGTGTCCAGGAAAGGCACTTCCCAGGGCTTGCAGCCGGCGACATTCAAGACGCGGGGCAACGCCAGCCCGTTGATGAGCAGGCGGCGGGCAATGTAGGGGAAGTCAAATTCCTTGCCGTTGTGGGCGCAGAGTTGCGCGCTTTTCTTCCGCGCAAAAAAGGCGTCCAGCATGCCGCAAAACTGCATCAGCAGCTGTTTTTCGTCATCGCCGTAAAATGATTTCACGCGGAAGACTTTCTTCCCTTCATGCGTCCGCACGAACCCTGCCGAGATGCAGATAATTTTCCCGAATTCCGCCCAAATGCCGGCGCGGCCGTACATGCTTTCCGCCGTCTGCCCTTCGGTGCGCAAATAGGCCGATTTCTTTTCCCACAAATTTTTCATGCGTTCCGGCAAATCGTTGTACGACGCCGCCTGCGGAACCGTCTCCACATCCAGGAAAAGTACGTTTTCAATTTCTAAATGAAGCATATTTGGTGTAGTTAGTGTAGTTAATAGTAGTTAATGTAGTCAGGCTTCAACGAACCTTAAACTTTAAACGCTACAACAGCGGGCTGCAGAGGCGGGCGAAGGCTTCTTTCATTTTCGACCAGCCGCTGCGCTTGTTCCACCAGCGCAAGCGTACCAGGCGGCTGTAACTTATGTCTTCGTGGAACTGGTCTTCGAGTTTCCGGGTAATATTTTCATCGTAAATTAACGAGATCAGCTCGAAATTGTGTTCGAAGCTGCGTATGTCCATATTCGCGGAGCCTACGGCGGCAAAGTATCCGTCCACCATCATCACTTTGGAATGATTGAATCCTTTTTGGTAGAGGTATATTTTTATGCCGGCTTCGAGCAATTCCGAAAAGTAAGAGCGCGTGCCGGAATAAACCAGCCTGGAATCGGAACGCGCCGGAATAATCAGGCGCACATCCACGCCGCTCAGCGACGCCGTTTTGATGGCGGTGAGGATACTTTCGTTCGGCGTGAAGTAAGGCGTGGTAATGTAGATATGGTCTTTTGCCTGTACAATCGCCGCGAAGTACGCCTGCATCACGCTGGCCCAGTCGCTGTCGGGGCCGGAGGAAGCGATTTGCATCGGGCAGGGCGCCTGTTTTTTTCCGACGGGGTAATAGCGTTTGCGCTGCCCCAAGAGTTTTTTCGTTACAAAATACCAGTCCATTAAAAAAATCGCTTGCAGGAAAGGCACCGCGTCGCCTTCAATGCGCAGGTGGGTATCGCGCCATGCGCCGAATTTGCCGCCGGTAACATAACGGTCGGCCACGTTGATGCCCCCCATAAAGCCGACAAACCCGTCGACCACCAGGATTTTCCGGTGGTTGCGGTAATTCACTTTCATGCTGCTTCTGCGCAGGAGGTGCACTTTGGCGAAAGGGACTATCTCCACGCCTTCCTGCTGAAGCGACCGTACATATTTTTTGGACAAATTCCAGCTGCCGACGTCGTCGTAAATCACGCGTATTTCCACGCCTTCGCGCGCTTTCCGTATCAACAGGTCTTTTACTTCATTTCCTATTCTGTCATTTTCTATGATGTAGGATTCAAGGTGAATAAAATCGTTGGCCTCTTCCATGGCGGCTTTCATGGCGGCAAGCGTGGTTTCGCCGTCGCTGTATATTTCCACCTGGTTGTATTCAGTAAAAATGGCCTTGCTGTTATTGAGCAGCAACGTGATGATATTTTTGCAGCGTTCCATCGACGGCGGATATTGCCCGGCCTTGTGGAACATGGCAATTTGCTGCCGGCTCAACTGGTCGATGACCCGCAAATCGCGAACTTCTTTCAGACTGAATATTTTTTCCTTCCGGTAATTTTGCCCCAAAAAAATATAGAATATCAGCCCTACAAAAGGAAGGGCAATGAGTACGATACTCCATGAAAGGGTTTTGATGGGGTCTAATTTTTTGCCTATCATAAAAAATATTACCCACAATGCAGCGAGGTAGTACAGCGCCGAAAGGGTTTCGTACCAATAGATGTAGAAAAAGTTATACAGGGTAGCGGTCATCTGTCGCAAAAAATCCGGATGATACGGCATGCAATGCCTGTCGCATCGTAGCACCCGTGTATTATGTATACAAAAATACGAAAATAAAAATATATGCGCTTAAATTATGAATTATGGATTATGGATTAGTTGCATCGCCAGGTGAAAGGCGCCCGTTACATCCGTAATTTTTTATTACCTTTGCGACGAATAGTTTAACCCCATAGTTATGGCACGTTATCTTGACCCCAAAAACGACCTGATATTTAAACGCATTTTCGGCGAACACGAACACCTGTGCATGAGCTTGCTCAATAGCATGCTCCCCCTGCAACCGGAACAGCAAATCGTAGAGTTGAAGTACCAGTCGCCGGAACTGACGCCGGACATTCCTGCGCTGAAAGATTCTATCGTAGATGTGCACTGCGAGGACAACTTCGGCCGGCAGTTTATTGTGGAAATGCAAATGCACTGGACGCCGGGCTTCCAGAGCCGCGTGCTGTTCAACGCGTCCAAAGCCTACGTAAAGCAATTGGACAGAAACAAAGAATACCGGCTCCTGCAACCGGTGTATGCGCTCAATCTTGTCAATAAAAACTTCGACAGCGACCCGTCGGTGTATTATCACCACTACCGGATTGTCAATGTTGCGAACACGGAGAAGCGTATAGAAGGGCTGGAATTTGTATTCATCGAATTGCTCAAGTTCCGTCCGGGCAACAGGGCGGAGAAGAAACTGTATGACCTCTGGCTGCGGTTTCTAACGGAACTGAACGAAGTGGACAAAGTACCTCCGGCATTGCTGGAAGAGGAGGTCATCAAAGAGGCGGTTCAATATTTGGAGAGCAGCTCCTACACCAAAGAGGAACTCGATGCCTACGACCGCTACTGGGATTCCGTTCGCACCCAGCGAACCTTCTACCTTGACGCCTTAGACGAAGGCGAGGCTATCGGTATCGAAAAAGGCAGGGCCGAAGGCAGGGCCGAAGGCGAAGCCATTGGCATGCAAAAAGGCGAAGAGGAAGCGACCAGAAAGGTGGCGCTTAACGCCCTGCGCAACGGCTTTTCGGTGGCGCAAATCCAAGCGTTGACCAACCTGCCGGAGGAAAAAATCCGGGAAATAGCACCGTCCACCTGATTGGCATGAAACTCCTGTTTATTACTTTTTCGCCGGAACGGCTGCAACCGCCGGTATTTTTCCTGAAGCCCGACACGGCATTGTTGCGCAATAACCAGCCGTTTTTCCTGCCCGATTTTACGCAGGACGTGCGGGCAACATTGTCGCTGGTGTTGCGTGTAAGCCGCTTGGGGCGCAGTATCGGGGCGTCTTTTGCCGCCCGCTATTTCGACGCGGTAGGCGTGGGAATGGATATTTTCGCGCAGGATTTACGGCAGCAATACGCCCTCGCCCGGCAACCGGCAGACGCGGCGCATGCGTTTGACTACGCCGCCCCCCTCAGCGCCGCATGGATTCCGGCGGCAGAAATTCCGGTTATAAAAGATTGTTCTTTATGCTGGTCGCTCAACGGAAAAGAAACCGCGCAAAACGCCGCTATCGCTTATACGCCGGAAGAAATAATCCCCCATGTATCGCAATTCATCACGCTCAGAATCGGCGACTATATTTTTATCAATACCTCTTTCACGAGCCCCGCATTGCAGCCCGGCAACCGGCTGCAAGCCTTCCTCAACGGCAAAGAAATGCTGAAAGTGGATATACGGTAAGAAGGAAGTTAAGAACTAAGAGTTAAAAGTTAAAAACTAAAAGTTAGCTGGCGCCAGCACTCTTAACTTTTAACTTTTAACTTTTAACTCTTAGTTCTTAACTCTTAACTTCCCCTTCATTTTGCAGCCCCAGTTCTTTGGCGGAAATTTCGCGCATTTCCACTTTGCGGATTTTGCCTGCTTCGGTCATCGGGAAACCATCGACAAATTTCCAGTAGCGGGGGGTTTTGTAGGTGGCGATTTGGTCTTTGCAGAAGCGGCGCAGGTCTTCTTCGGTTAGTTCGTAGCCGTCGCGGAGTTTTATCCACGCCATCACCTCCTCGCCGTATTTTGCGCTCGGCACGCCGATAACATACGCGTCGGCCACCGCCTCATGCGAAATAAGAAACTCCTCGATCTCGCGCGGCGAAATATTTTCGCCCCCGCGAATGATAATATCCTTAATCCGGCCGGTGATTTTCACATATCCTTCTTCGTCCATTATCGCCACGTCGCCGGAGTGCAGCCAGCGCTGTTGGTCGATGATGGCGGCGGTGTCTTCGGGGTTGTCCCAGTAGCCGGTCATCACCGAGTAGCCGCGTGTGCAAAACTCGCCCGCCACGCCGCGCGGGACAATATCGCCCTTTTCGTCCACAATCTTTATTTCCACATGCGGGTGCACCGTGCCCACCGTGCTGACCCGCCGTTCGAGTTCATCGTCGGCGAAACTTTGCGTGGAAACGGGCGAGGTTTCCGTCATGCCGTAGCACACGGTGATTTCTTTCATATTCATTTTCGACTGCACCTGCCGCATGGTGTCTATCGGGCAGGGGGAGCCGGCCATGATGCCGGTGCGCAGGGTGGAGAAATCGTACTGGTGGAAATTCGGATGCTCCAGCTGGGCAATGTACATCGTGGGCACGCCCAGCAGGGAGGTGCATTTTTCGTTCATCACCGCCTTCATCACGGCTTCGGCTTCGAACGATTCGCCGACAATCACCATGCACGCGCCGTGCGAGGTGCACGCCATATTCCCCAGCACCATCCCGAAACAGTGGTAAAAGGGTACGGGGATGCATACGCGGTCTTTTTCGGTGTAGAACATCCGCTCGCCGATAAAGAAGCCGTTGTTTAAAATATTGTGGTGCGAGAGGGTGGCGCCTTTCGGGTAGCCGGTGGTGCCGGAAGTATACTGTATATTCACCGGGTCGTCGAACTGGAGGGATTTTTCACGTTCCGCCAGCTCGGCGTCGCTGGTTTTTTCCGCTGCTTTTATCAATTTCGCCCAATCCTGTTCGATAATAATCGTCCGTTCCGGATAGTCGCAATGCGGGCGGACGCGGTTCAGGAGGTCGGTATAATCGGTCTGGCGGAAGTGCGAAGCGGCAATCAGCAGGTCAATCCGCGACTGTTCCAAAGCGTACTGCAATCCGGTGGTCTTGTAGGCCGGGTTAATATTGACCATAATCGCCCCCATCCGGGCGGTAGCATATTGCACCAGCACCCACTCAAAGCGGTTGGCCGCCCATATCCCCACGCGGTCGCCCCGCCGGATGCCGAAAGCCATCAGCCCTTTGGCCAGTTCGGTGGTTTGCTCCCAGAACTGTTTATAGGTAGCGCGGTAGCCCTGTTCTATGACGACCAAAGCCTCGCGGTCGCCATATTTTTCTACGGTTTGCCGTAGATTTTCGCCGATAGTTTCTCCTTGGAGGGGGACTTCGCAAGTCCCGTGTGCGTAAGATAATTTTTGCATAGTCATTAAATCTTTAAAAATTTTTGAATGCAAAGGAACAACCGTCCGCAGGAAAATCCAAAAAAAAGTGGGAAATCCGCCGCCGCAGGGATAAAAATGCCTTTACAGGGGTAAAAAGCGCTATAAAGGGGCGATTTTTTTAAAGGTAGTTTCAGGTTTAAAATTGAAGGTGGCTGGCGCTGGCTGTAGGGATGCACGGCCATACGCCCTACTTTTAGGGTATCCGGCCTACATTCTTTAATTATACCCTCCGGCCACAGCATTTCGCGCCGGCGTTAATTCATTTCGCGCCGGCGTTAATTCATTTCGCGCCGGCGTTAATTCGTTTCGCGCCGGCGTTAATTCGTTTCGCGCCGGCGTTAATTCATTTCGCGCCGGCGTTAATTTCGTTCGCGCCGGCGTTTTTTTAAAGAGTGAAGGGTGAAGAGTGAAGGGTGAAGGGTGGCTGGCGCCAGCAATCTTAAACTTTAAAATTTAAACTACTTTAATGGAGAATTGGCTGGCGCCAGCTACTGCTAACTGAGAACTGCCTACTGTATTTTTCGTACTACATAAATCATTTCTGGGCGCAGCCCGAAAGCGAGGACGTCCTGTACGGGCAGTATTTTTGCGTAGTCTATCGCCTGTACTTTGAATCCGGCTTCGGCGAGGCGGCGGACGTAGTCTTCGCCGTATTCGCGCAGGTGGTCGCTTTGGCCGTAGGCTTTGAGGCGCGCCTGCGGCGTAGTGATAGAAGGGTCTTCGTACGTTTCTTTTTTCCCCACAGTGACGGGCGACAGCAGGATGCCCCAGCCGCCGGGGCGCAGCACGCGGAACATTTCCCGCATCGCCTGCCGGTCGTCCGTAACGTGCTCCAGCAGGTGATTGCAGAAAATAACATCAAATTCGTTTTCGCCAAAGGGAATGTGCTGCACGTCCATTTTTACCTTCGCCCAGGGGCTTTCGAGGTCGGCCGTAAGGTAATCGTTGCCCAGTAATCTTGAAAAGGGTTTGAGGAAACACTTCTCGGGGGCTATGTGCAGCAGGCGGCAGGGATGGTGGAAGAAGCCGGTTTCGTTTTGCAGATACAGCCACATTAACCGGTGGCGCTCCAATGACAGGCAGTGCGGGCACAACGCATTTTCCCGGGAATGCACGTAGCCGTAGGGCATGAATTTGCGGTAAGCATGGCGGCATACGGGGCATTGCACCCTGCGTCCCGCATAAAAAAGGCCGGCGACCGGCATTATATAACCCACAACCGGCTGTATCCACCTGCGCGGAATATGGTTGATGAGTATGCGGATGAGGCTTTTTATCATGGATGACAGGGTGACAAGGTGAAGGGTGATGGGTGACAAGGTGATGGGTGAAGGGTAAGGTGAGGGGGGGGTCTCTTCACTCATCACTCATCACCCTTCACCCATCACTATATTCCGCTAAAGCTTACTCCATCGAACAGGAGGCTTGGGGTGCGCCACGCGGAATGGTGGCGCGCGTCATTGCCGGCTTCTGCCAGCCGCTCCCACAGGGTAAGCATATTGCCGGTAACATTCATTTCCGACACCGGTTTTACCAATTTCCCGTTTTCAATGAGGAATCCTTCGATACCAAACGAGAAGTCGCCGGTAGAGCTGTTGCTGTTGCCGCCATTGAAGCCGGTTACCAAAATACCTTTTTTCAATTGCGCCACCAGCCCGTCCACATCTTTGTCGCCCTGCCGGAAGGTCAGGATGGACGCTCCGCTGATGGTGGGCGGCATTTTCAGGCGGCTGGCATTGTAGGTATCGATAAAGTAGGTTTGCAGTACGCCGTTTTCTATAATCGTACGTTGGCGGGTGGCTACTCCTTCGCTGTCGAACCAGCGGTTGCCCTGCGCCAGCGGGAGGTGCGGTTCATCCATCAAGGTGCATTTCCCGGAGGCGATTTTCTTGCCCAGCTTGTCTATCAGGAATGAATTTTTCTGCGCCAGCGAGCCGCCGTTTAATGCGGAGATAACCGGCGAGAGCAGGTTCGACACGTTCATGTTATCGACAATCATCGGGTATATGCCTGATTTGATTTTCCCCTGCCCGAGCTTGCGCAGGGCGCGTTCCAGCGCTTTTTTGCCGATACCTTCCTTTTGCAGCTTGTCCCAGAACAGGGCGCTGTCGTACCACCATGATTCGGGGCGCGCGTCGCCGTCGCCTTTGAGCGAAACGTCCGCACTGAGGCTAAACGACGTCTGCGCTTTTTCGCCTTCGAAGCCGTTGCTGTCTACAAGGTAGCTGAACCAGTCGCTGTCGCCATACGAGGCGGCAACGGAAATAATATGCGGGTCGGTTTGATAAACTTCTTCCACCGCCGCCTTCGCCAGTTGCAGTTTTTCGTCGGGTTGCAACCGGTCAAACCGTTTGTCGTAGCAGGCGTCAGGCGCATCGTTGCCTTTGTAGTACAGGCCGGGATGGGGAAGCGCCCGGTGGGAGTCTCCCGCCAGGTAGCGGGTAGAGTCAATGGCATTCCGGATGAATTTTTCCAGCTCGTTTTTCTCTATCCGGTTGGTAGCGTACGAGCCGAAGCGTCCGTCCACAAACAGCGAAACGGACAACTGGTTCTGCGACGACTGTTGTAATTGCTCAAGTTGTGTGTCGCGGTATTCGAAAGAACTTTCGGTACCGCTGCCGATAGAAATCCTGCTTGCCGAACAGCCGTTCCGCTTAGCAAATTCCATCATCTCCTGTGCGAGATCTTTATATTGCTGTGAAATCATTGTTTTTTATTTTTTAGTAGTTAATGGAGTCAAGGGAGTTAAAAGGAGTTAGGGGAGTTAGGACTGCCGACTGAAGACTGCCCACTGCCCACTGGAAACTGCCCACTGTTATTCTCCTCCGACGGTTAGTTTTTTCACCAGCACGGAGGGCAGCCCCATGGTTACCGGCACGCCTTGCCCGTTCTTGCCGCAAGTCCAGGTACCGTCGTCGAGCCGCAGGTTGTTGCCGACCATCGTAACGTCGGCAAGCGCTTTGGGGCCATTGCCGATAATGTTGATGTCCTTGATGGGGCGCGTGAGTTTGCCGTTTTCGATGAGGTAGCCCGATTTGACAAAAAACGTAAAGTCTCCCGCGCCGATTTGTACTTGCCCGTTGGTGAACACCGCGGCATAGACGCCATTTTTCACGCTGGCGATAATTTCTTCTTCGGTGGTGTTGCCGTTTTCCATGTAGGTGCAGCGCATGCGGGGCATGGGCGCGAAGCGGAACGACTCGCGCCGCCCGTTGCCGGTAGGCGGTACGCCGTAATGTTTCGCGCTGATGCGGTCGTGCAGGTAGCTGGTCAGAACGCCGTTGGTAACGATATACGTTTTCCGGCTCTCCGCGCCTTCGTCGTCGAAGTTAATAGCGCCGCGGTTGCCGGTAACCGTACCGTCGTCCACCAC
>JAITSM010000082.1 GCA_031287815.1 Prevotellaceae bacterium | reverse complement strand
CCGTCCCCGAGGGCTCGGCGGGACTTTCAACTCGTGTTGGAAGTGAAAAAATAGACATTTGAACTGTTTTCATTGTCCGCCCGGATATACGACCACGCCGGAGGATGCCGCCGGCTCGTCTTTGCCTGTGTTGTACACAGGAATATTTTCCACGTTCGACGTGGTTGTTTTTTGCGTTGCACAACTTGTTACCATCAGCAACAGCAAGAGGAAAAGAAGCATTTTTTTCATAATTTTTTATTTTTAAATTGTTGTTATTTTTTGCAGCCTTTGGGGTTGTTTTCAAACACAAACTTTTCTACATAAAACAACCCCCTGCTGCGATTTTTTGTTCGCTGCCAATGATTGCAGAATGTTTTCCCAACCCTTTTCTGCAACTCGTTTCTTCAACTTTTAGGGTGATTTTTTCTTGATTCCACTAAAAAAACCAAGAGAGAACAAGGATGCTGTACTTACTATATTTCGAGGTTCAGGAAAACCCAACAAACGAATAAGAATAGCAACCTGTATTCACTCTCGGCGAGGTTGCTTTTACCTATTATTCAACGTTTGTTTGAAATTTTCCTGATTTCGAAATATACACAGAATAAAAGTTAAAGCGATATTATTTAAAATATCCTTTTCAGTACATCAAAGAGCATGTAATAACGACACAAATATAAAACAATATTTTTTATTTCCAAATATTTTTCAAGTGCTTTTTTTGACATTCCGCATGAGCCCGCAAAGGCTATATGTATAACCCCCAAGCGGACGAGGTACAAACTGATTTGAGCGGAAACTCATTCCTCTTTTTCTTCCCTCCGTTGCTTCCTTTGTTCCTGCTGCAACATTTTCTTGGTGGCGTTATCGTATTCCATATAGGTGGTGTATTGGGAAGCGGATAGCGCTTCTTTCAGTTCCCAATTCCGTTCGGCAACCAGGTGCAAAAGGTCTTGCTGGTACTGGCCCTGCCCAATTCCCTCGTCTTGCCTTTGCTTTAGTTCTTCTTCCTTTTGGAAGTAGGTTAAATTGATTTCCGCCACTTTTTTCTTTTGCGTTTTATTCAATTTTAATGTTTTGTCCATTTGGCGGGTTAATCTTTTGGCGCGCTGTTCCGGCGTATTGTCCGGTTGGGCTTGGGCGGCGCCGCAAAGAAACAGGGCGGCTACCGTGCATAAAGTGATCATCTTTTTCATTTCTTTATCTTGTTAAAATTATTTATTCGGGTTAGCATATAAGTATACGTCTTTATCCGTGATGGTCTTTCCTGCAAGGATTATCAGGCGTTCTATGACGTTGCGAAATTCGCGGATATTTCCTGTCCACGATTGTTTTTGCAGTTGTTCCAGCGCCGCAGGCGTGATTTCCGGTTTGCTGAGGCAGGAGTCATTGCAGATTTGCGTGATGAAATGGGCGGCGAGTAGCGGAATGTCTTCTTTGTGTTCCGACAGGGTTGGCACGTGAATAATAATAACGCTCAAGCGGTGATAAAGGTCTTCGCGAAACCGCCCCTGCGCAATTTCTTCCTGCAAGTTTTTGTTGGTCGCCGCCACCACGCGCACATCCACCCTGCTTTCCCTGTCGCCGCCGACACGGGTAATTTTATTTTCCTGCAACACGCGTAAAACCTTTGCCTGCGCAGCCTGGCTCATGTCGCCGATTTCATCGAGGAACAGCGTGCCGCCGTCGGCCTGCTCAAACTTTCCTTTGTGCTGCTTTACGGCGGAAGTGAACGAGCCTTTTTCATGCCCGAAGAGTTCGCTTTCGATGAGTTCACCCGGAATGGCGGCGCAGTTGACCTCTACGAATGCGCCTTCGCGGCGGTTGCTTTTTTCGTGCAGCCAGCGTGCCACCAGTTCTTTTCCGGTGCCGTTGCCGCCTGTTATCAACACCCGCGCATCGGTGGGCGCTACGCGGCCAATCATCTCTTTTATTTTTACAATGGCTTTCGATTGCCCGATGATTTCAGGCGTTTTAGTGATTTTACGTTTTAGCGTTTTTGTTTCCTTCACCAGCCCGGTTTTCTCGGTGGCGTTGCGTACCGCGATAAGTACGCGGTTAAGGTCTAATGGTTTTTCGATAAAATCGTAAGCGCCTTTTTTGATTGCTTCCACCGCCGTGTCAATAGTACCGTGCCCCGAAATCATCACTACCGGCAAGTCGGGCTGCGAGGCTTGCAGGTTTTCCAACACTTCCAAGCCGTCCATGCCATCCATTTTAATATCGCAGAATACCATGTCGAAAGTAGCGCTGCCAGCGATTTTCAAGGCGTCTTTGCCGTTTTCGGCAGTAACCGCTTCGTATTTTTCATACTCTAAAATATCCTTCAACGTATGGCGGATACTTTTTTCATCATCTACAATCAAAATCTTCATGGCGCAAAAATGATGCATTTTCAGGAATTGCGCAACAAAGATACGTTATTTTAACGAAAAAGTTGTAAGTTTGCAGAGAAATAGAATTGAAACATGCAGAAAATTATTGTGGCTATTGACGGACATTCGTCCACCGGAAAAAGCACTTTTGCCAAAGCCATTGCAGCAAAGCTGGGCTATGTGTACGTGGATACCGGCGCGATGTACCGTTCCGTTACGCTGTATGCATTGCAGCAACGGTTGATCAATGAACGGGGCGAAGTGTCGGAAAAAGAACTTGTCGCGCAGCTGCCGGCTATCCGCATTACTTTCCGCTACAATAAAGGGAAAAGCGCAAGCGAGACCTGCCTGAACGGGAAAAATGTGGAACAGGAAATTCGCAGCTTCAGCGTGTCGCAGTACGTGAGCCGGGTGAGCGCCATTCCCGAAGTGCGCGAGCGGATGGTGCACTTGCAGCAGGAAATGGGCGTGAATAAAGGCATTGTAATGGATGGGCGCGACATCGGCACGGTAGTTTTTCCGCAAGCCGAGCTGAAAATTTACATGACCGCCGACCCGCAAGTCCGCGCCGAACGGCGGTACAAAGAGATGAAAGAAAAAGGCTGCGAAGTGCCCATCGAAGAAATTCTAGAAAATGTAAAGCGCCGCGACTACGAAGACGAACGCCGCGTCGTAGCGCCGCTGCGCAGGGCGCCCGGCGCATTGCTGCTGGACAATAGCCGCCTCACGCCGGAACAGCAAATGGAATGGTTCCTCGAACAATTAGCAGCCCTTCGCATAAATTTGTAAAAAAATCGTATAAATTCGCATCAAATAAATTTGTGCTAATAGAGATTGACGATAAATCCGGTTTTTGCTACGGGGTCATCCGGGCAATTCAAACGGCCGAAAAGACGTTGGGCGCCGGCGGCGAACTTTTTTCATTAGGCGAAATCGTACACAATGACAAAGAGCTGGAACGCTTGAAGCGAAAAGGGCTACGCGTAATTAGCCATGACGGCGTAACTGCCCTGCGAAATGTAAAACTGCTTATCCGCGCACACGGCGAGCCGCCGGAAACCTATGCCGCAGCCCGGCAACAACAACTCAGCGTCATCGACTGCACCTGCCCGGTGGTGCTGAAATTGCAGCAACGTATTAAAGCGTGCTACGAAAAAATGAAAGCCCGCCAAGGGCAATTAGTGATTTTCGGCAAGCGCGGGCACGCCGAAGTCAACGGGCTCGTGGGGCAGGTAGGCGGCGACGCGCTGGTGATTGAAAACGAACAACAGTTAAACGCCGTTGATTTTTCGCGCCCGGTATGTTTGTTTTCGCAAACCACCAAGAGCCCGCAGGAATTTGAACGCCTGTGTGCGGCCATGCATGCCCGCATGCAGGGCGGCGTGGCGCTGGAAACCCACAACACCATTTGCAGGCAGGTGGCAGGCCGCCAACCGCATTTGGAAAATTTTGCGCACCGGCACGACGTCATTCTTTTTGTCAGCGGCCGCAAAAGCTCCAACGGCAAAGTACTCTTCGACGCCTGCAAAGCCGCCAACCCGCGCAGCCACTTCGTTGAACACGCCGGCGAACTGCAGTCAAGCTGGTTTGCCCATTGCCGTTCCGTCGGCGTCTGTGGCGCAACCTCTACCCCCAAATGGCTCATGGAACAGGTGGCGGAAGTGGTAAAGTTGAGAATGGAGAATTGAAAATGGAGAATGAAAGTTTCCGGCGACAGCGCCCTTCACCCCTCACTCTTCACCCATTCTCCATTATTTTCCCCCTTCCTTTTTCCGCCAAAAAGAACAGAATTTCAAAAATTTTTATTTATTT
>JAITSM010000068.1 GCA_031287815.1 Prevotellaceae bacterium | reverse complement strand
GGCATTATTGGCAGCATACAGTAAAAAACTACCTTTTAGACGCAACAGCTGAAAAACAGGAATCTAACAGTTAATCTATCCGCATCACCCTGAACAGGGCACCATCGATAGCGTTATCGGGACATCCCCGACGGAAAGTGGAAAGTTGAAAGTTAGCTGGCGCCAGCTAACTTTCAACGTTCCATTTTCAACTGAAAAAAGTGGAGCAAGGACACCCTCTTAGAACTTATCAAAATCTACATGCGTCGACCCTGTATTCACCCATAACATTTGTTAATTTTTTTTTTCTTACATTTGCTTCCCCAAATATAAAACATATTTAGATGAAAGTATTACTGACAGGGAGTAAAGGACAATTGGGCAGCGCGCTTCAGGCGGCGGTAGCCCGTTTTCCACAGCTATCGCTAATAGTTACGGATGTGGAAGAATTGAATATTACTAACCGTAACGAGGTGATGGAATTTGTGGAATTGCACCGCCCGGGATTTATAATCAATGCCGCCGCTTATACGGCGGTGGATAAGGCCGAAGACGAACGCCCGCTGGCGGAACTGGTCAATGCCGTAGCGGTAGGGCACCTGGTGGCGGCGGCGTTGCCTGTGGGCGCGTACCTGCTGCATGTGTCCACCGATTATGTTTTCGACGGCTCGAAAACCACGCCTTACCTGGAAACCGACCCGGTAAATCCGTTGTCGGCGTACGGCGAAACAAAGCTGGAAGGAGAACAGGCGGCGCTGTCCTACAAGCGGGGTATGGTGGTGCGTACGGCATGGCTGTACTCGCCGGCAGGGGCTAATTTCCTTACCACCATGTTACGACTGGGCGCAGAGCGCAAGGAACTGAAAGTGGTCAACGACCAGTTCGGCTCGCCCACCAGCGCCACCGATTTGGCGGAAGCCTTATTGCAAATAATCGCACAGATAGCGGATGCGCCGCAGCGGTTTTCACACGGTATTTTCCACTACACGAATGCCGGCGCATGCTCGTGGTACGATTTTGCGCAGCAGATTATGGAAAAGGGCAACTGTCCGTGCCGCGTGCTGCCTTGCACTACGGCGGATTATCCGGTAAAAGCCCGCCGCCCGCAGTACAGCGTATTGAACTGCGAAAAAATAAAAAACGTATACGGCATCACCGCACCCCACTGGCTGGAAGCCCTGTCACGGGAACTAAACGGTTTAAACCCTAAACCTTAAACTTTAAACTTTAAATTATGGACGAACTAGTAAAACAACGCGCGCAACAGTGGCTCGAAGGGAGCTACGATGAAGAGACCAAAGCGCAGGTACGCGCCTTGATGGCGGCGGATAATACCGAACTCACGGAGAGTTTTTACCGGAACATGGAATTCGGCACCGGCGGATTGCGGGGCATCATGGGCGTCGGAACAAACCGGATGAATAAATACACCGTCGGCATGGCCACGCAGGGGCTGGCTAATTATTTGCGGAAAAGCTTTCCGGATTTGCCGGAGATAAAGGTGGCTATTGCTTACGACTGCCGCAACAACAGTTCCTATTTTGCGCAGATTACGGCGAATGTTTTTGCCGCCAACGGCATGAAAGTATTCCTCTTTGAATCCCTGCGCCCCACGCCGGAATTGAGTTTCGCCGTCCGCGAGCTGGATTGCCAGAGCGGCGTGGTGATTACCGCCTCGCATAACCCGAAAGCCTACAACGGTTATAAAGCCTACTGGAACGACGGCGCACAGGTAACCGCCCCGCACGATAAAAACATCATCGCCGAAGTAACCAAAATTACCGGCCCCTCGCAGGTGAAATTTGAGGGGAACGGAAGCGCTGTCCAGCGTATCGGAAAAGATATAGACGAGGCGTACCTTGCCAAAGTCATGGAGCTGACGCTGTCGCCGGAAGCGGTGGCGAAGCATTCCGGCTTGCGTATCGTCTATACGCCACTGCACGGCACGGGCATTACGTTGGTTCCCGAAGCCCTGAAACGAAAAGGATTTACCAATATTATCCATGTGCCGGAGCAGGACGTTCCCGACGGCAATTTCCCGACGGTGCAATCGCCCAACCCCGAAGAGCCGACGGCCTTGAAAATGGCGCTGGATAAAGCCCAGAGCACCGGCGCCGACATCGTTATCGCCACCGACCCCGACGCCGACCGCACCGGACTGGCTATCCGCAACCCGCAGGGCGAATTTATGCTGCTCAACGGCAACCAGACCAATTCCCTGTTGACTTATTATATATTGCGGCGGTGGAAAGAACTGGGAAAACTGACCGGCAAAGAATATATCATCAAAACCATTGTTACGACCGACCTGATGAAACGTATTGCGGAGCACTACGGCGTGGAAGTGTACAATGTATTTACCGGATTCAAATATATTGCCGAAATCATTCGCGGGCAGGAAGGGAAGAAAACCTTTATCTGTGGCGGCGAAGAGAGCTTCGGGTTCAATATGGGCGAGTTTGTGCGCGACAAGGACGCCGTAACGACCGCCTGCGCTATTGCGGAAATGGCGGCATGGGCGGCGGAACAGGGGAAATCGCTGTTTGATGTATTGCTGGACGTATATATGCAATTCGGGTTTTTCAAGGAAACGCTTATCGCCATTACAAAAGAAGGCAAAGACGGCCTGGAACAAATCCGGGAGATGATGAAACGCTTCCGCAGCCAGCCGCTGCAAAGCATCGACGGCGACAGCGTGGCGCTCATCCATGATTACCTTTCTTCGGAAACCCTTGATGTGCGTACCGGCAAACGCCATCTGCTGCCGTTTGCAAAATCCGACGTGCTGCAATATATCACTGCCGGCGGTACGATTGTTTCCGTCCGCCCGTCGGGCACCGAACCGAAAATAAAGTTCTACTTCGGCGTACAAGCCCACCTGCCAGGCAAGGAAGACTACGGCAACGTATCAAAAGCGCTGGACGAAAAGTTTGCACGAATCGCAGGAGAATTGAGAATTGAAAATTGAAAATGCCAACGCCAGCCAACTTTTAGTTTTTAACTTTTAACTCGTAGTTCTTAACTCTTAGTTCTAATTACTCCCATGCACGAAACAAAAATCCGCGTACAGTACTACGAAACCGACCGTATGGGCGTAGTACACCATTCCAACTATATCCGCTATTTTGAAACGGGGCGCACGGAGTTTATCCGGTCGCGCGGCATTTCTTATGCGGATATAGAAGCGGGCGGGGTGTTGATGCCGATTATTTCGGCAGAGTGCCGTTACTTTCATCCCGCCTGTTACGATGAGCTGTTGACCATACGTACCAAAATCAGCGAGGAAATTACGGCGCGCATCTGCTTCGCGTACGAAATATACAATGAATCCGCACAGCTTGTTTGCACCGGCAGCACTGCGCTGGCGTTTGTAGACGCCGCCACCCGCCGCCCCGTCCGCCCGCCGGAAGCCGTAGCCCGGCTTTTACGGGGAACGGCTAACGGAGCAATAGCATACCTTTCAACTAAACAGGCGCCAGCCAATTCATAATTCATAATTCATAATTAAAAACACCATCGTGTTTCCCGAACTTCCTTCCAAATTATTAACTGCTGCCGTAGAAGAATTGGCAAAATTGCCGGGCGTGGGCAGGAAAACCGCCCTGCGCTTAGTGTTGCACCTGCTGAAACAACCGCGCGAAGACGTCGAGAAATTCGGGAAAACCTTTATTGTGTTGCGCAATGAAATAAAATACTGTACTGTCTGTCACACGCTTTCCGACACGGAGCAATGCGCTGTTTGCAGCCATCCGCGCCGCGACCACAGCACCGTATGCGTGGTGGAAACCGTCCGCGACGTGCTGAGCATTGAAAACACGCAGCAATATAACGGCGTGTACCATGTGCTCGGCGGCATCATCTCGCCTATGGACGGCGTCGGCCCGGGCGATTTAACGATTGCGCCCCTCTTGCAGCGCGCCGCTGCCGGCAACATCAAAGAAATCATCCTCGCCTTAAGCACCACCATGGAAGGCGAAACCACCTGTTTCTACCTCTACAAAAAATTACGCGATTTCCCCATTGCCATTACCACCATTGCGCGGGGCGTGGGCTTTGGCGACGAGCTGGAATATACCGACGAACTCACGCTCGGCCGCTCCATCAAAAACCGCCAGCCGTTTGTCGGGGAAGAGTAGGAGTGAAGGGGGAAGGGGGAAGGGTGGCTGGCGCCGGAAGGCAGTAGGCAGTTTTCAGTAGGCAGTAGCGGGCGCTTTTTTAGTTTCAGGTTTAAAGTTTAAGGTGGCTGGCGCCAGCGCTCATACTTCATACATAAAAAATAGGACCTTCCTTTTTTAAAGTTAATAACCTCATTCCCTATTTATTGGGGGCGCCCCCCCCTTCCGTTGCGGGCGCGCCGCCTTGCTGGGTGGGCGCGCCGCCTTGCTGGGTGGGCACGCCGCCTTGCTGGGTGGGCACGCCGCCTTGCTGGGTGGGCGCGCCGCCTTGCTGAGTGGGCGCGCCGCCTTGCTGGGTGGGCGCGCCGCCTTGCGAGGTGGGCGCGCCGCCTTGCGAGGTGGGCGCGCCGCTTTTTGCCTTACGGCGGCATAAACTGCTCGGATTTTAGTCGTGAGTCATTGTTTCAGGGTTAAAGTTTCAGGTTTAAGGTTGCTGACGCCGGAGCTCAGTAGGCAGTTTTCAGTAGGCAGTAGCGGACGCCGGAATCACCTTACGGAAAAAATCTTTTCAAAAATAATTGGAATTAAAAAATAAAGTAATATATTTGCGGCGGTTATTGATGTTCTTTTTTATCGGAGTTGAATAATATTTCAATGGCTTTTGTTCAAGTCTTAGAAATCTGACAATTTTAGCTTACTAGAATAAACGCCGAATAACTAACGTGAGTTGGTATTGGCTTTAAGCACGGTTGTCAGAACCTCTAAGGGAGTTGGTATCAATTCACGTTTCTTTTTATTTTTGTAATGCGATGACAGAAGTCCTAAAAATGGCAGCGAACAAAAATTCGTAGCGAGGGGTTGTTTTATGGAGATTAGTTTGTGTTTGCAAAACAGCCCTGATGCTACAAAACAATAACGATTTAACAATTTAATTTTATGAAAAAAATTTTCTTTCTTCTCGCGATGCTTGCAAGCGTTGCAGCAAACGCTACCGTAAAGGTAACGCCGCTTTCTACGGATTATTCCACAAACAAAGTAACCTTTAAAGTGGAATGGACGAACACCCCCTCTGCACCCTACAATAATCGTGTGTGGGTATGGATAGATTTTTACCCGGTAACAGGCGCAACGCCGGCAAACTCTTTTTCTGCCGCCACCATTTCGAATCCTACTAGAACAGGGGGAAACGGTACGGTTACCAATGCCACCGAACGTGGTTTTTTTATTGAATATGCCGCTATCAATGCAGGAACAACCGTTACCGCCACATTAAGCAATGCCTCTGGAAAATTCAACTGGTGCGCCTACGGCAGCGATTATCCGCCGAATGTTTTGGCGAATACCAATAGCTCTTATACATTGGCAGGAACGCTGCCATTCAAATTGATTGCTTCTAATAGTGCAGCATCGCTAACAGTGCCCGGTACAACCATTGCGACTTCTGCTGTAACGTTTGCACCGGCAACCATAACCGACGCCACAGGTTATCCCGGACTTTGGTGCCCCTATACCGGAAGCGACTTGTATATGGACATCTCTCATCGTTGCATGCAACGCCAAAGCGGCGCACAGAATTGGGAAGCATATATAAAAGATAATAGAGATGATCAAATTTATCGTATTACTCAATTTTCTGATGACAGTTGGTGGTTTGCGGATGATTTGGCGATAGCAAGTAAATTATATTGTACGTGTAATGGCAGCCCAAATTATAAATCTAATGATAAACCCACCTGCCCAACGGGATGGATAATACCCACCAGGCAACAGGTTAACGACAGGTATACCATCGCATTTAATACCAACAACTGGAATGATCCGTTCGGCGCTTCGATTACTCAAGCGTATTGGTGTAATCCCAATTGTCACAAAAGCTCAACGTACAATGAAATCTCTATGCTTGTGAGCGATTTTAATTCTTGTGTGCACTACTGGTATAATAGCAGTTGGCACTGCACATCGGAAAATTGCAATTATGGAGATGGTGGACTTATACGTTGTTTCCGACAACTGTAATTTTAATCCAAATAATATAAAGGATTCGGCGGGGTTTGCAACAGAGTGGGAAATCTTTCCCTATTATTTAAAGTGTATAGTGTCACGGTTAAGGGGTCTTGATATTTTGTCTATTGTCCATGTCCTACAAGTCTATGTTCTCTTAT
>JAITSM010000245.1 GCA_031287815.1 Prevotellaceae bacterium | reverse complement strand
GTCGTACGTAACGGAAGCCGTAGGCGAGGCGGCGGAAACGGCAGCGCGTGTCCACGAATTGCCGGAAGTGGTGTTATTACTGTTTACCGTGATATAATCTACCCACACCCATACTTTGGCAAGGTGCGTAGCATCTCGCGAACCTGTATTCCACCATACGCGGAAAGATACGGTTTGGCTCGTATAAGTTGCACTGACAGGCTCCACATGCGTTACCTGTGCGCTTGCTGCAACGCTTGCAAGCATTGCGAAAAGAAAGAAAATTTTTTTCATAATAATTAAAATTTAAAGTTTAATATTTTTGTCTATGTTCGATAAGTCTATTGTCTATGTTCTATGTTTCGCAGCATCAGGGTTGTTTACAAACACAAACCAACCTTATAAAACAACCCCTTGCTGCGATTTTTTGTTTGCTGCCAATCATTGCAGAAAGTTTTAATAACCGGTTTCTGCAATTTGTTTCTTTAACTTTTATGGCGCTTTCCCCTATCCCCGCGAAAAAACTAAAAGTGGAGACAGGCGTACTGCTTATCATCTTTGAGGTTCAGGAAAACCCAGCACATAAATAAGCTCAACAACCTATATCCACTCTTGGAATAGTTGCTTTTACTTATATTCGTAATGTGCTTGGAAATTTTCCTGATTTCAAAGATTAGAATAAAAGTTAAAGCGGATATTATTTCTAATATCATTTAAGGTATTTCAAAGAGCAAGCAAGAACGCTGCAAATATAATTACATTTTTTTTAATTGCAAATGTTTTTTAAAAATTTTTACCCTAAGATGATTCCAGCGTCAGCACTTTTAGTTTTTATCTTTTAGTCTTTAACTCACCCTTCACCCTTCACTCTTCACCCTTTCAAGGCAGTCTTTCGAAGGAGTAGCCCTTTTTCCGGAGCTTTCCGATGATTTCATCCAGGTGCAGGTAGAGTTTATCGGTGCGGCTTTCGTGCGTGCCGGGATGCATGAGGAGGATGCCGCCGTGAAGCCCCTGTTCTTCTTCAAAGGCAAACAGGCGGTCGATAATATCGCGGGAAGAGATATAATTCGAACTGCCGGGCGTGGTATAGTCGGCGGCTGTCCGCAGGCCGGGGGTGTAGTTGATGACGGTTTGCCCCAATGACGCTATCAGCCGCACCTGCCCGGCGTTGTAATGTTCGTAGGGCGGAAGAAAGTACCGGAGCTGCGATACGTCTATGCCGAATTTTTCCAGTTTAGCCATATTGCTGCGGAAGTCGCGCGACAGGCTGTCGGCCGACACCAGCGGCTGCCTGCCGTTGTCCCACGAAGCATACAGCAAATGTGCATCCGAATGCCCCCCTACATAATGCCCTTTGCGGATGATGTCTTTAATCACCCGTTCGTGCTTTTTGGCTTGCAGGCAATTCCCGGTGAGGAAGAAGGAGGCTTTTACCTTGTGTTTCGCCAATGTTTTCAACACCGCCTCCGCCCCTTCGAATGCGCTGTCGGCGGGGAAAATCAGATACACCGTTTTCCGGCCGGTATTTATTTTTACGGTGGCGCCCCGGCTGTCGGTTACGTTGTTGGCCGTTCCTTTTTGCCGCTTGCCGGTTTTTTCCATCGTTGATAAATAGAAGCTGAGGCTGGCGGTGCCATCCATTGTCGGCTCATTGGACGAGTAGTCGCCCGGATCGTCGTGGTAAACGGCTGCGCCGGATTGAAAGGCCGCATACGGGTCGTCGTATCTCAAATGAATCCCCCGCAGGCTTTCGTAGGTAGCGCGGTAAATAGGGCCGTCCACCAGCCCGCCGTAGGGAACATCGTGCATCAGTTCCGACACAAACGAATGTGTCCGGAGGGGCGAATCGCCGGTGGCAGGCCATCCGCAAATCATGGACGTGCCCCAGGGATTGCAGCCGAAAAGCCAGTCGCGAAGCGCCGCTTCCATTTCCAGGTAGGTTTCGTCTCCGGCAGCCTGATGGTACAGGCGCGCCTGCGTAATGGCCGCCGCCACCAGATTGTTGGAACACCAGATGAACGGTATGCCGTTAAGAAAGGGGTCGTCGTATTCCCGAGCACGTTTCAGGAGGTATTCCAGCCCTTTTTGCATAAAGCCCGCATATTTTTCTTCGACCGCCCTGTCTCCGGATTGCGCAAGGTAAAAATGCCCGAGGTTGACAAACGGGTAAAACTGGTAATGGCGCGCCCTGCCGAGTTCCATCCAGGGCGTAACCTCTTCGAGTTGCCCCCAGTAATCGGCTTTCTGCAGCCATTCCCCGTTGCGGGTGAGGGAAAAATGGGCGGCGGCGGCGAGTTCCATATCATCTACGTAATTGTCCTCTTCATAGAAATAGGGGGATACGGTGCACATCGTCTGCGTGCATCCCAGATCCGATGCGGCAAAGGCAAACGCCGGCGCCGCCTTTTCTTTCAGTACGGCGGCAAACGCCGGGTCGGCGTCTTCGAAAATAGCCGCCCCCAACGCAAAAGCCGAAGCGAACTTTGCCGCGCTCGACGATACGCCTTCCGTCCGGTTTTTGTACTGCCGCAACCCCTGCGGTTTCCCGGTGATGAAAAACGCCGGCCGCCCCGTGCCGGGGCCCCAGCCATAGTCCACACTGTCGTGGGCGGGGATGCGCATTTTGGCATGGTCGCGGTCGTCGGCAATCTGGTTGAACATTACTTCCGGCTCGGGATTCATGCGCAACATCCATTCCAGCCCCCAGCGTATTTCGTCCAGAATGTCGGGGATACCGTTTTTGCCCTTTCTGCCGGCGTCGTCGTACGCATCCTTGAAAATGGTTTTATCCGGCGTCTGCTGCCAGGCGAACAGCATTTGGAAAACCGCATTGGCCGACGTCGGCAAGTATTGCAGGTAATCCGACGCATCGTGCCAGCCGCCGCGCACATCTACCGGCTCGCCGGTGCGGGTGGGATGCCCGACAATAAATCCGTCGTGCTGATGGCAAAGGGTATCCAGGTAAGGATTAAAACCGCAACGCTGTTGCCGCATATAGTTCAAAATAAAATCCGCCGAACCGTCGTACACGCCGGCGTCAATTCTGAAAACAGGAGATTTTACGCCGTTACATTCAATATAATAATCCCCCGTGCGCTCTACCGGCGAAAAAGGCAGGCGCAAGGCTTTTGACATACCCCATCTTCCGGCGTTTGTCTCTATGCCCTGTCCTGTAAAAACAGTTTTTCCCGTAGCCGCTTCCTTCACCGCAAAATCCGGCGTTACCGCGCCGGCTTGCGAGAGAAAAACCGCCACTTTCACGCTGTGCGGTATATAGCCCAGTTGATTGATGCGTAACCATGACGATTGCCCGGCGGCGGCATAACTTAAAAAAGCCAGCCAAAAGAGAAGGAGATAACGTACTTTCATAATTCATAGATTAAAATTTCGGCAAAGATAGGAAAAATAATGTAATTAGGCGATTAAGCGGCTAACGCCGGTGTTTTTAACTCTTAACTTTTTTATGTACTTTTGCACAAAATTTGAAATATGAGCGAAAATAATATTTTAGCCAAGTTAGAAGGTTTAACCAAAAAATTTGAAACCATCGGGGCGCAACTGGGCGAGCCGGGCGCGCTGTCCGATATGAAACGCTATGTGTCGTTAAATAAGGAATACCGCGAGCTGGAGCCGATTGTGGCGGTTACCGCGACCTATAAAAAAGCCTTAACCGATTTGGCAAACGCGAAAACCATTCTTGCTACCGAAAAAGATGCGGAACTGCGCGAAATGGCAAAAGAAGAAGTGGATTTGCTGGAAGCGTCGATTCCGCAAATGGAAGAAAAGATAAAACTGTTGCTGATTCCCGCCGACCCGCAGGACAGCAAGAGCGCCATTCTCGAAATACGCGCCGGGACGGGCGGCGACGAAGCATCGATTTTTGCCGGCGAGCTGTTCCGCATGTATGTGAAATTCGCGGAAAAGAAAGGCTGGAAAATCGAAATCAACAGCAGTTCCGAAGGCACAGTGGGCGGCTACAAGGAAATTATCTGCGAAGTGAAAGGGCACGGCGTGTACGGCATCCTGAAGTACGAAAGCGGCGTACACCGCGTGCAGCGCGTGCCGCAAACCGAAACGCAGGGGCGGGTGCATACCTCCGCCGCTTCGGTGGCCGTCCTGCCCGAAGCCGACGAATTTGACGTTGAATTAAACCTGAACGATATTCGCAAAGATACCTTTTGCTCTTCCGGGCCCGGCGGGCAGTCGGTGAATACCACTTACTCCGCCATCCGGTTAACGCACATTCCGACGGGCATTGTTGTGCAGTGCCAGGATGAAAAATCGCAATTGAAAAACTTCGACAAAGCTTTGGCGGAGTTGCGCACGCGCCTCTATAATATGGAATACGAAAAATACCTGAACGAGATTTCAAAGAAGCGCAAAACAATGGTGTCTACCGGCGACCGCTCGGCGAAAATCCGCACATACAATTACCCGCAAAGCCGCGTAACCGACCACCGCATCAATTACACCATGTACAACCTGCCGGTCTTTATGGATGGCGACATTCAGGAAGTCATCGACCGGCTGCAAGTAGCCGAAAACGCCGAACGCTTGAAGGAAAGCGAGGAATAATCAAGGATTACTCTTTTAGAAAAAAGAGGAAAAACTAAAGATATAAGGCAACCGCATCAAAAACGTCAAACTTGTTATTGCGGTTGCCTTGTTGTACGGCCTGAGGCCTGCGGTTGCCACTGCGAAAGTACTACGCCGGACACAACGGTTACCATTCCCGCCACCTGATGCCATGCCATTACTTCGCGGCCGGTTATTACTACCGTGATGGCCGCGACGACCGGAACGAATGCCGTGAACATATTGGAACGCGCCACGCCGATTTTCTTCACGGAATAAACGAACAGCACAAATGCCAGCGCCGACACGAATACCGTCAGCATCGCCAGCGGGTAAAGCGTATCGAAGCCCCACCGGACATCCGCCAGCGCCGGCCGTTCGAAACCCAACGCCGGCCACAGGAAATAAAGCGCGCCGATAAACCCCTGAAACGTTACGATAGTGAAAGGCGAATAATCCGAAAGTTTTCGTATCACCACTGCATAGCCGGCCGTAGCCACCGCTGCCATAAAAAATAAAAGCGCGCCGGAGAGCGGCGCCTGCAAGGTCAAATCGTCGTTGAACATCACCAACGCCACGCCCGGCAAGGTCATCAACATGCCGGCAATATTAACCCACGTGGAACGTTCCTTGTAAAAAATAAAGCAGGCAATCATGGTAAACAGCGGGATGGTCGCGATGATAATAGCCCCCAGCGACGGCGACTGCGTTATGCGCAGCCCGTTGGTTTCGCCGATGAAATAAATGAATGGCTCAAACAGCGCCAGTAGGAAAAACCATTTTAAATCGCGCCGCTTCGGCCGCTGGAAACGCTTGGTTGCAACCAAAAACACCCCTAACAGCAGGGCGGAGAAAAACAACCGGAATAATACCAAACTTTGCGGCGGGAAATGCCGGAAAGTCAATAACTGCTCCGTCCATACGAACGACAGCCCGAAGAGCGACATCGTCAAAACAATGGGCGCGTAGGTTTTTATAAGATTTTTCATGCGGTGAAAAGTAAGCGTTGCCCTTTGGCGGCGTCGTGGATTTGTCCGTTTACAAACGCCGGCTCGCCATTGACGAAGGTGTGGGTAACCTGCGCATGCACGGTGGTTCCGGCATAGGGCGTCCATCCGCATTTCGACTGCACGGTGGCGTCGGTGATGCGCCATTCCCTGTTTGGGTGCACCAGTACCAAATCGGCCTGGTAGCCCTCGCGGATAAAGCCGCGCCGGGCGATTCCGAATAACCTTGCCGGCGCATGGCACATGCGTTCCACTACCATTTCGGGCGTAAAGATTTTTTCGCGGCACAGTTCCAGCATCAACGGCAGCGCATATTGCACCGAAGGCATTCCCGACGGCGCTTGCAGGTAGGGCAGCTGTTTTTCGCTGCGCGTATGCGGCGCATGGTCGGTGGCGATGGTGGCGATACATCCGTTGGCTACCGCCCGGCGCAGGGCTTCGCGGTCGGCGGCGGTTTTGACGGCGGGGTTGCACTTTACAAAATTCTGCCAATGCGCATACGCCGTGTCGTCAAACCACAGGTGCGGTACGCAGGCTTCGGCGGTGATAGCGGCGCCGGGAGAAAACAGCGCGCATTCTTCGGCGGTGCTTACATGCAATATATGCACGGCCGCCCGGTATTTCGACGCTAATGCCATCACGCGTTCGGTACTGCGCAGGCAGGCTTCCGCCGTGCGGATGTGCGGATGCATCCCGGCGTGCAATGCTTCGCCGTGTTGCACCACAAGGGCGTTCAGGTTGCGGCGGATAATCAGGTCGTCTTCGCAGTGCAACGCCGTCAGTACCGGCGATTCGGCAAAAATAGCCGCTATGGTTTTTTCATCCTCCACCAGCATATTTCCGGTGGAGGAGCCTAAAAATAACTTTACGCCGCCCACCTTTTCCGGAGGAATGCGCTTGATTTCGCCCAGATTGTCGTTGGTTGCGCCCAAGTAAAACGAATAATTCAACAAGGAGGCGCCGGCGGCGCGGCGGCATTTTTCTTCCAGCAACTCCAGCGTAGTAGCCGCCGGCGTGTTGTTGGGCATGTCGATAAACGAAGTAACGCCGCCGGCCGCCGCCGCGCGCGTTTCCGAAGCGATGTCGCCCTTGTGCGTGGCGCCGGGCTCGCGGAAATGCACATGCGTATCAATCACGCCGGGCAACAGCCACTGCCCGGTGGCGTCAATCACCGTGCTGCCGCCCGCGATTTCGGGCAACGCGCCGGCCGGGTAAATACGCTGAATCTTGCCGTCGCCAACAAAAAGGCTGCCTTTTACAGACTGCCCCTCGTTAATAATCGTTGCATCGCGTATAAGAAAAGACATGGGTGAAAGATGAATTATTTCAGGCGGCGGAAACGCAGTTTCAGCACGCCGGTGAAGGCCTCGTTGAAAATACCGCCGCTCATTTTGGACGAACCTTCCTTGCGGTCGATAAAAATAATCGGTATTTCCTTTATCGTAAATCCTAATTTATAGGCAAGGTATTTCATTTCTATCTGGAAGCCGTAGCCCTTCATGCGGATGCGCTGCAAGGGGATGCGCTGCAACGCCCGGCGGCGGTAGCACACAAAGCCGGCGGTCGTATCATGCACGCGCATGCCGGTAGCCAGCCGCACATACTGCGAAGCGCAATACGACATCAGCACGCGGCCGAGCGGCCAGTTCACGACGCTCACGCCATTGGAATAACGCGAGCCGATAACCACATCGGCGCCGTGCGCGCAGGCGGAGCGCAGGCGCGGCAAGTCGTCGGGGTTATGCGAAAAATCGGCGTCCATTTCGATAATATATTCATAACCGCGTTCCAGCGCCCAATGAAACCCGGCGATATAGGCGGTACCCAGCCCGAGTTTGCCGGCGCGTTCAATCAGATGCAACTGTTGCGGAAATTCCCCTTGCAGTTGTTTGACGATAGCGGCCGTGCCGTCGGGCGAGCGGTCGTCAATGACAAGAATATGGTAGCCGCCGTCCAATGAAAAAACCTTTCGCAGGATGCGCTCCGCATTTTCTCGCTCATTGTACATGGGGATGATAACTAATGTATCGGTCATGCTATTTTTTTAAATGATTACAAAGATACGAATTTTAGTCATAAGTCGTGGCTTCCGTTTTTAGATAACACAACTGCCGGAATGCGCCTAAAAAAAATAAATCGCAAAAACATTTGGAATTAAAAAATATTGTTCTATATTTGCAGCACATAAAGACGTTCTTTCTTTAATGCCGAGAAACTAGAGAAATTTCGACATCCGTATTAAAGTCAAGTATAACGTGGGCTTTTGGTTTATCTTACGGATGTAGGTTTCTCTAGACCTCTCGGCATGGTAAACAAAAGTTCACGTTTTCTTATTAAGAAAAATCCCACAAACAAATAGAAATCGTGAAAAGTGGCAATGATAATAAAATTGCAGCAAGGGGTTGTTTTATAGAAAAAAGTTTGTGTTTGGAAACAACCCTGAGGCTGCAAAAAATAATAACAATTAAAAATAAAAAATTATGAAAAAAATTCTTCTTCTTCTTGCGAGCTTGTTGCTGATAGCAGCAAGTTGTGCCACACAAAAAACAACCGCATCTAATGCGGAAAATATTCCGGTGTATTATACCGGCAAAGATGAGCCGGCAGCATCCTCCGGCGTGGTCGTGTATTCGGATAAGCAATAAAAACATTTCAAATGATTATTTCTTTCATTCCGGACGGCTTGAAAAGCCGTATTTTCATAACCGCAGGTCGCGACCTGCGGCTACGGAACACACGGCAGACACGCAGCCTGAAAGGCTGGACTTACCTAATGGAGAATGGAGAATGGAGAATTGAAAATGGAGAATGGGCTGGCGCCTCAGAAGACATTCTCAATTCTCCATTAAAAAAGTCCTGCCTTTCAGGCAGCGGTTGAGACGTGTTGTCTTCCGCAGGCTGCGCTACCGCTTGCCTGCGGTTATGAAAATAAAGCCCTTCGGGCTGGAACAATGAACAATTTTAAAAAAACAATTATGAAAACATTATCAAAACAAAATTCCCCCTTCGGGGGATTTAGGGGGCTTCTCCTATTATTCTTCCCCCTTTGGGGGACAGGGGGCTTGTTCGCGCAAGCAACCGTTACACCGCTGAGCGTAGATTATTCTACCAAAAAAGTAACCTTTAAAGTATCGTGGACTGGAACTGCCGCCAACAACCGCGTGTGGGTATTTGTGGATTTGTGCCCGGTGGCGGGAACTTCTCCGGGAACATTTGAAAAAGCCATTATCAGCGGGGCTACGGCTACTGCCGGCAGCATTGACCCTGCTTCGCTAAACGGGCGCGGCTTTTATGTAACGACTAACCCCTCGACCGTTACC
>JAITSM010000243.1 GCA_031287815.1 Prevotellaceae bacterium | reverse complement strand
TAGGTACGTTCGCCTGTCCATTGCACACGGAATTTAATGACCGGCGAACTTGTGTACGTCGCACTGATACTTTCTACCTGTACGTTTTGTGCGCTTGCTGCCACGCTTGCAAGCATTGCGAAAAAGAAAAATGTTGTTTTCATAAAAATGTTTTTTTAAAAGTTAATATTGTTTTTTTGCAGCCTTGGGGGTTGTTCGCAAACACAAACTTTTTCTATAAACAACCCCCTTGCTGCGATTTTTTAGTCACTGCCAATTTATATAACCTTTATTTGCTAGTATCGTGTCCTTAAAAAAAATTAAACGTGAACTGATACCGGCTTTCTAAAAGGTCTAGACAACCCGAACACAAAGCCGATATCAACTCACGTTGAGATATACGACTTCTATTCAAGAGTGTTCAAAAATTGTCTAGTTTTTTAGACCCGAACAAAAGCCATTGAAATATTATTCAACTTCGATAAGAAAGAACATCAATATCGCTGCAAATATAATTACATTTTTTTTAATTCCAACTATTTTTGAAATAATTTTTACCGTAAGGTGAATTCGGCGCCAGCTCATTCTCCATTCTCCATTTTCCATGCTGGTGGTTCCAGCAGGTACTGGAAGTAGGGGTAATCTTAAATAACAGACGTAAAAATTACACTTCTTCCTGTTCCCCTACCGGCGGCAGTTGCGCAACAACCGTTTCATACGCTTTCGCCGGAAGAAACTTTAAATCACAGCAGCATTGCAGCAACCCGCAGGCGACTTGAAGATGCTGCTGCGTGAGGGCAATAAAATGCTGCCGTTTGTTGGCGCGTTTCGTAGCCGCCGCATGCAGCAACAGCTGCGTGATGCACCCCAACTCCCAGCGGATACGCCCGGCAAATAGTTTCCGCCCCTGACACGTCATCTTTGGAATAACTCCATTACAATTGCCCACAAACGTTACCAATGTTTTATACAGCGGCGTCTGCGCAAAATCGGTGGAATAAACTAATTCGTATTTCATGGGAATGGGTTTTTAGAGGTGGGGGGGAAGCCCTGATAAATATAAAATATAGCGTTGTTAGGAAGCAATGCCTATTGCTCCTATGTTGTTGTATTATTTTGATAGCTATTACAGCGGGCGAAAGCAACGCACCGAACCCTTGTTTCCGGTGTCGCCGGGGTTAGCGAGGTAGGTGACATCGCACCCGTGCCCACTCATGTTTAGGTCGACGCTAAAGCCATCTTCGCGCCCAGCGTCATTAGTATACCAAATTGAGGAGGTATCGACGAGGCCGTTGACCGTACCCACAACGCTCGAAAATCCAAACGTGTTTTTGATCGGGCTACATGGCGAGTTTAACGCACGTAAACTTCTACATACCTCTGTTGAAGAACCAATCGTTGATGTAAGAGTTGCATATGTTGTACGCAAAGGTAATAACCAATTAGATGGGCATATACCTTGCACAGTCCCTGTTGAACCGTATGAACCACCATAGTTGCCATATATTTGCGCCCATGTGTAACCCCTACCGCATTCATCTGCGGAGCAGTTGCTAATGGAAACACCTATCACTGTACTTGTGCCTGCATATTTTACATTCTGCGCCAGCCACCAATTATTATCGGGCATATTCACAATTCTATACAATTCATTGTCCCGCGTATCTTTTATCCATGCTTCCCAATTTCCTGCGCCACTCTGACGTTGGAGGCAACGATGGGTTGCATCCATATACAAATCACTGCCGGTATAGGGGCACCAAAGTCCGGGATAACCTGTGGCGTCGGTTATGGTTGCCGGCGTAAACGTTAGGGCAGAAGTAGCAATGGTGGTACCGGGCACTGTTAGCGAAGTGGCGCCATCGGAGGCAATCAGTTTGACTGGCGGCGTTCCCGCCAATGTGTAAGAACTATTGGTATTCGCAAGGACATTCGGCGGGTAGTCGCTACCATAGGCGCACCAGTTGAATTTTCCGGAGGCATTGCTTAATGTGGCGGTAACCGTCGTGCCGTTGGCGGTTATAAAAAAACCGCGCCCGTTAAAATCCGAGTAAGTGCCGGATGTTACGGATGCCGCACTGATAACGGCTTTTTCAAATGTACCCGGCGAGGTTCCGGCAATTGGGCACAAATCTACCCATACCCACACATGGTTGTTGTAGGGCGTGCCAGTCCATTCCACTTTAAAGGTTACTGTGTTGGTGGAATAATCCGTAGAAAGCGGCGTTACCTTTACGGTAGCGCTTGCTGTAATGCTTATAAGCATTGTAAAAAAGAAAAAAATTGTTTTCATGAAAATGTTTTTTAAAAGTTAATATTGTTTTTCGCAGCATCAGGGCTGTTTTCAAACACAAACTATTTCTATAAAACAACCCCACGCTACGAATTTTTGTTCGCTGCCAAATACTTTTGCTCTTACAATTTATCACGTTATATTTTATCCGATAAAAATAAAAAGCGTGATGCCTGTTTTTCCTAACGAGAGGCTGTGAGAAACCATGGAAGGGAGCAAACAAAACACCACACTTATTTGCATCTTTTTCCTCCTTCCATTGAAACTTCTCACATTTCTCGTTAAAGTACTAAAGTCGCAATATACCTATTTGGTATATCAATTTGCAAAATGTCAAAGAGCCTCATTAACGGTGCAAATATAAAACAATATTTTTTATTTACAACTATTTTTGATTTTTTTTAGGAACGAGAGTGGAGAATGGAGAATAGGTTGTTGCTGTCCCGTAGGGACAAAATGTTGGTAGAAAATGGTTATACCACCCCACCGCCACCGTCCCGGCAGGGACGGAATGTGTCTGTTCACATGGCGTACCTCCGGCATGCAGGAGGCGGGGTTGTGCGTTTTTTCTACCCACATTTTGCCCCTAACGGGGCATTATTTAATGGAGAATGGAGAATAGGCTGGCGCCAGCATTCATCCCCTTTATCCCTTTCATCCCCTTCCTCCCTTTCATCGCCCGAAGGGCATTCTCCATTCTCCACTCTCCATTAAAAAAGCATTCTCAATTAAAATAATTACCTTTGCAGGCATTAAAAAAACAAATATATGAAAGAACGACTTGATCCCGATTATCTGTTTGAGGTGAGCTGGGAAGTATGCAACAAGGTGGGCGGCATTTATACCGTGATTTCCACCAAAGCGCTGAGCATGGGAAAGGATTTAAAACACAATCATATTTTGATTGGCCCCGACGTGTGGCGCGATACGGAAAGCAATCCCGATTTTATAGAAGACGCGCGCCTGCTCAAATCCTGGCGGGCAAAAGCGGCGCAGGAAGGGCTGCGCATCCGCGCCGGGCGGTGGAATATCGCCGGGAACCCTATTGCCGTGCTGGTCGATTTTACGGCGTTTTTTGAAAGTAAAGACAAAATTTTCGCCAAACTCTGGGAAACCTACAAGCTCGATTCCATCAGCGGGCAGTGGGATTATGTGGAGCCGGCGCTCTTCGGGTATGCCGCCGGGAAGGTGATTGAAAGCTATACGAACTTTCATATCTCGCCGCGCCAGCGGGTGGTGGCGCAGTTTCACGAGTGGATGACCGGCACCGGGCTGCTGTATTTGCGTTCGGCGCTGCCGCAAATCGGGTGCATCTTCACCACGCACGCCACCGTGCTGGGGCGTTGCATTGCGGGCAACGGCCTGCCGCTGTACGACAAAATGGAAAGCTACAACCCCGACGAAGTAGCGCGGCAGTTCAACGTCGTCTCCAAACAGTCGCTCGAGCGGGTGGCGGCGCAGACGGCCGACTGCTTCACCACCGTGAGCGATATAACGGCGCGGGAGTGCGCCCACTTTCTGGGCAAGCCGGTGGATATTGTTACGCCCAACGGTTTTGAAAACGGTTTTACCCCCAGCGGGGAAGATTTTCCTGTGAAACAGGCCGCCGGCCGCAAAAAACTGTGCGACGCGGCGGCGGCACTGCTCAAGCGCCCGCTGGCCGGCGATGCGCTCCTGGTGGGCATCAGCGGGCGGTACGAATATACCAACAAAGGCATCGATGTGTTTATTGAAGCGCTGGCGCGGTTGAATGAAAACCCGTCCCTGCAGCGCGAAGTGGCGGCGTTTATTATGGTGCCGGCAGGGCATCACGGCCCCAACAAGGAACTGCTGCAAAACCTGCAACACCCCGACGCGCCGCAGGAAGTATATAATAAGTATGTCACCCACTACCTGTCCGAGCCGGAAACCGACCCGGCGTTGAAGCATATCATGCGGGCGGGGTTGCGCAACAACGGCAAAGTGCAGGTATTTTTCATCCCCTCGTACCTGAACGGCAACGACGGCGTATTCAACGTGCCTTACTACGATTTGCTGGCGGGGCTCGACCTCTCGGTGTTCCCGTCGTATTACGAGCCCTGGGGCTATACGCCGCTGGAAAGCCTTGCCTTCAAAGTGCCGACCATAACCACTTCGCTCGCCGGCTTCGGCTTGTGGGTGGAAGAAAAATACAAAAAAGCGCATCCGGGCATCGAAGTCATTCAACGCAACGACACCAACGGCGACTATGTGGTGGATTGTATTGCAAAAAAAATAAGCGAATGGGCCGGCTACTCCCCCGAAGAAGCAGGCGCCATCCGGGAAAATGCAAAGGACGTGGCAAACATTGCCCTCTGGGATAACCAGGTTAAATATTACAAAAAGGCGGGAACGGTCGCCCTGCAGAAAGTGGCGCAGCGCGCGCCCGAATTCCCGGCGGTGCAGGAAGACCCCGCTTCCCTTATCGAACAGCAGGTGTCCATCAGCCAGCCCAACTGGACGCGCATTATGGTGTACAAACATATTCCCGAAAAACTGTCGGCGCTGGAAACATTGTCCAAAAACCTTTGGTGGTGTTGGAACCAGGATGCGATAGAACTGTTTGAAAGCATCGACCCGGGCCAGTGGAAGGCGTCGCAGTACAATCCGATTACGCTCCTCGACAGGATTTCGCTTTCCCGCTACAAGGAACTGGAGAAAAACGAAGTGTTCGTGAAAAAACTGACAGCGGTGTACCGTCATTTCTCCAGCTACATGGCGGAGAAAGGAAAAGGCGACGGCGCGCATATCTCTTATTTCAGCATGGAATACGGGCTGCACGCTTCGCTGAAAATCTATTCCGGCGGGCTGGGCATCCTGGCGGGCGACTACCTCAAGGAAGCCAGCGACCGGAATGTGAACCTCACCGGCGTCGGGCTGCTGTACCGGTACGGCTATTTCACGCAGAAACTTTCGGCGGCGGGCGACCAGGTGAATGAATACGAACCGCAGGATTTCCTGAAAATCCCCGCCACGCCGGTGTACGACGAAAACGGCCAGTGGAAAACCATAGCCATCGCCCTGCCCGGCCGCACCCTGCAAGTCCGCATCTGGCGCGTGGACGTGGGGCGCGTGGAACTCTACCTCCTCGATACTGATTTTGAAGACAACCTGCCCGAAGACCGCAGTATCACCTACCGCCTCTACGGCGGCGACTGGGAAAACCGCCTGAAGCAGGAAATCGTGCTGGGCGTGGGAGGCATCCGCGCATTGCGGGCGTTGAATATCGCCGACGACGTTTACCACTGCAACGAAGGGCACGCCGCCTTTATCGGGCTGGAACGGCTGCGCGAATATGTGGTGAACGACAACCTGCTCTTTGCCGAAGCCGTAGAAATCGTACGCGGCTCGTCGCTCTTCACCACCCACACGCCCGTGCCGGCAGGGCATGACGCCTTCTCGGAAAACCTGCTGCGCACCTACCTCTCGCACTACCCCGACCGGCTGAAGATTTCATGGGAACAGCTCATGGCGCTGGGCAAAATCAACCCCACCGACCTGAATGAGAAATTTTCGATGAGCTATTTAGCCGCCAACCTTTCGCAGGAAATCAACGGCGTCAGCCGGCTGCACGGGCAGGTGAGCTGCGAAATCCTGAAACCCCTCTGGCCGGGTTACCTGCCCGAAGAACTCCACGTAAGCTACGTAACCAACGGCGTGCATTATGCCACATGGACGGCGCCTGAATGGAAAACAGTGCAGGAAGAAGTGTTCGGGGAAGCTTTTAAAACGCATCACTACGACAAGCAGTGCTTCGACGGCATTTACAACGTCGAAGACCAGCAGATTTTGGAAATACGAAACACCCTCCGCAAACGCCTTATTGCACACATCAAGGAGGTGATGAACACCTCCCAGTCCTACCTCTCGCCGAAGCAAATTATCATGATGCGCGAAACCCTGCGCGACGACGTGCTGACCATCGGCTTTGCCCGCCGCTTCGCCACCTACAAACGCGCCTACTTGCTGTTTAACGACCTGGACGCCCTCCACGCCATTGTCAATAACGCGGATCACCCCGTGCAGTTTATTTTCGCCGGCAAGGCGCATCCCGCCGACAAGGCCGGGCAGGACTTAATCAAACGGATTGTGGAAGTATCCAAAATGCCGCAGTTTATCGGCAAAATCGTGTTTGTGCCGAACTACGACACGGAACTGGCCAAGCTCATGGTGCAGGGCGTCGACGTGTGGATGAACACGCCCACCCGCCCGCTGGAAGCCTCCGGCACCAGCGGCGAAAAAGCCGTGATGAACGGCGTAATGCACTTCAGCGTGCTCGACGGATGGTGGGTGGAAGGCTACCAGAAAGGCGCCGGATGGGCGCTGCCGATAGAAAACGCCTACGAAAACCCCTCCTTCCAGGATGAACTGGACGTGGGAACCATCTACAATATCATTGAAGACGAAATAGCCCCCGCCTTCTACAGCCGCGATTCCTCCGGCATTTCCAAAGACTGGATGAACCATATAAAAAATACCATTGCCAAAGTAGCGTCGAACTTCACGACCAACCGGATGCTGACCGACTACGAAGAGAAGTTTTACAGCAAACTCGGCCAGCGCCGCGCCGCTTTGGTAAGCGACGACTATGCGCTGGCAACAAGGCTGGCGGAATGGAAGAAAAAAGTACGGCGCGAATGGCCGCCGATTGAACTGGTCGCTACCGACCAGGAAATATCCAACCTCCTGCCTGCGCTGGGACGCAAGTCGCCCATGAACATTTCGGTGTTTATCGGCGAGCTGAGCCCCGAAGACGTAGGCGTGGAACTGGTGATTGCCCAGCAGGAAAAGAGCGACCGCTATAAAATGCTTACCACCCTTGAATTTTCGCTGGTATCCTGCGAAAACGGCATAGCGAAATACCATCTCGACCTCGAGCCCGACATTCCCGGCACCTTCTTTATGGCGCGCCGCATCTACGCCAAGAACCCCGACCTGCCCCACCGGCAAGACTTCCCGCTGGTAAAATGGGTTTAGGGAAGGGAGAATCAGCAGGCAGTTTCCAGTAGGCTGTAGGCAGTGGCTGGCGCTGGAGGGCTGTAGGCAGTCTTCAGTAGGCAGTGGCTAACGCCGAAACCACCTTACAGTAAAAATTATTTCAAAAATAGTTGCAATTAAAAAATAAAGTAATATATTTGCAGCGTTATTGATGTTCTTTACACATTAGAAATAATTGTTGGCACAACTTTTATTTGTGGATCTAAGAAAAACACTGAATTTTCTTTACTATTAGCAGTATTCTTCTATAGGAGTATATTTGTTAATTTATAATGTGAAAGGTATTCAGTGTGCCTCTTAGATCTGTAAATTGATAAATGTACTCCTTTCATTATTTACGGTTAAATAAAAGTCAGTAACCATACAAAAGTGTAAAGATAATTGTGTCTTTATAAAATTTGGCAGCATAAGGTTGTTTTGTGCAGGGTTGTTTTGTGTTTGTTTAATTACTCTCACAAAACAACCAAAAGCTGCAAAAAATAATAATAATTAAAAAACAAAACATCATGAAAACAAAATTTTTCTTTTTGGCAATGCTTGCAAGCGTGGCAGCAAGCGCACAAAACGTACAGGTAGAAAGTATCAGTGCGACGTACACAAGTTCGCCGGTCATTAAATTCCGTGTGCAATGGACAGGCGAACGTACCTA
>JAITSM010000229.1 GCA_031287815.1 Prevotellaceae bacterium | reverse complement strand
GAATTACGCATAAAGTCGGGTCTGTCGGCAACGGCTTTCCGGCAGTATTTGAATGTTCGCTACCTTGACGAACTCGCGGCGATGGGCTACCGGAAGACGCAAAAAATACTCTCGCCCGCACAATACCGGTTCTTGGTGGACAGGGAGGGTGATTGTCGAAGGATAAATATTTTCTTTACTATTTCAAAAAAATCCTTTACCTTTGTAAAAAAACCATTTAACATCATGGCTGCAACAACGACAAAAAAAACAGTAAAAAGAACGACCGCCAAAGCAACCCTCAAGGCGGAAAAACCTAAAAAATTATCCAAATTAGGACAATGGATGCGGGAACACCCACACGGGTTAGGTGATGTTATTATTTACGATAAATCCATCCTATATAATTAGTATATGCGATATTTAATTGATACAAATATCCTTATTCGGTTGCGGACAAATCCTTCTTTAATTTCAAAAGAGATTTTACAAATCCTTGAAAGTTACGAAAACCGTATCTATGTCGGTGCCGCAAGCATCTGGGAAATTTATATCCTATTACAAACCGAAAAACTACATATAAAATCATGGAAATACGCTACTGATATTTTTGATTTTATTGAAGAACACGGTATGATTATTAACTACGTCAAAAAGGAGCATCTTCTCACCTTTGCGGGGCTGGCGCCAGTGAAAGAACATCACGACCCGTTCGACCGGATGATAATTGCCCAAGCCATCACCGAAAAAATTCCGCTCATCAGCAGCGATAACAGATTTACCGCCTACCGGCGACAAAAATTAGACTTCATCTTCAACGCAAAATAACCCGCCCCGAAAGAGCGGGTTTTTCATTTCTTTTTCCTATCCGGAAAGCGCACAAAGCAACAGAAAGCAACAGAAAAGCGCACAAAGCGACGCAAAGCAACACCCACGCCGGCGTCGCTTTCTACCTTTGTACCAAAAAACAAAAAAAAACGTTGAAAGGCTAAAAACCTTTACTTTTTTGAAAACAGACTATCAAAATATGCGAGAGAAAGAATATTATAAAGACCTAAATGTTGGATGTTCCTCATCCCTATTTTATACCTGTTTTTCTTTTGACTAAAATTTTTAAAACTATATATTATGTACAATCTCTTAAACCAAACCAAAACAGTATCCTATCTGGTGATAGCGCTCATCATCGTGGTCATCGTGTCTACTTTCTTTATTAAGCGGTCATTTGTCAATAAAGATGGCAAAGAAATTGCGACCGAAACACAATCTTTCTTCGGGAAAAAAATCGGAAAAACTTTCAAAAAATAAGCATTATGAATCCAAACTTCAAAAAACAATTCCCTATGGGTGGCGGGCGTACGCTTTCCCACCATTTCGATGGTTATTCCATCGGCGACGAGCGCAAGATTTCGCGCATGGTCGAAAACAAACTGAAAGCTTCATTTTACGGAGCGATGGACGGCGGCGCGGTCGATGAACTCAACAGCGACCTGTCGTTCAAGTATACTATCGTAAACGGCTTGCAGCGTTCTGCAAAGATAGTGCTGCATCCGGGCTACTTCCCCAATGTGGCGGCTATCAATGCTGCCCGCGGCACGGACTTTGACGCTATCATCGGCGACGGCGTATTCTTCTCCGAAGTGGTGAGTACGGTTAATTACAACGTTACCGGGCTGGGCGAGCCGAAAGGCATCACCGAACTGTTGCTGTTTACCAAGCTAAACCCCCAACGCTTCACCCACCTGAAAATTATGTCGGACGATGCGTCGCAGTTGGAAAACATCATCGAAGTGCAGAGCATCTCTCCTTACCGTACCTTAGCCGACGGGCGTATCAACCCCAGCAACTACAAAAACGCCGCGCAAAACAACGACAAGATTGCGGACATCGCGCTTCCCAACTTCCAAATGAGCAACCAGTCGCTGATTTCGACGGTCATTGAATCCGGCCGGCGCGTGTCGTTCATCTGGACGGTGGGCGCGAATTACAACACCGCCTTTTTGTTGCAGAAAGCGGCAGAAGACACCACCAAGTACCTGACCGGCGTAGTCGCCAAACAGTATGAATAAGCGTTAAGAACTAAGGGTTAAGCGTTGCGCTGTCGCGCCATTAACCCTTTTAACCCTTAATATTATGCAAAAGAAATACGCCATAGAAGTACTAAAAGAATTGACAAAGACGGCGGGGGCGGAACGCCTCCGCGCTTTGTTTACAAAATATCGCATGTCGAACCTCCCGCTACGGGTGTCCGGCGTGATTACCGGCATGAAATTGCACGGCGAGCCATTCTTCAATGACTTGACGCGGATAGCTGTCGACGCCCGTCGCTCGCAGGTGGGCGCAGACGGCACGGAAACCGGAACGGATGCCGGAACAGGCACCGGAACCGGAACTACCGGCGGGGGTATGTCGGCATGGGATTATATCATGCAAGGAATACAAACCGGTGCGAGCGCCTTTGGCTCCATTTGGGGCGCGATTTCCGGCAACGGAAGCCCGCAAACCGTACCTACGACCAACGCCGCCGGACAGGTTGTATATGTTCCGGTGGGCGGTTCCTCGAACAGCAGCAGCAACACCGCCCTGTGGGTCATTCTCGCCGTTGTGGGCATCGCGGTCGTTGGACTGGTGATTTTCCTTGCGATGAAAAAGAAATAGGAGCGAAGGATACGGGAACGGCAGTATATGAAAATCGTTTACAAACATATTCCCGGCGAAACGTCGCCCGCCATATCCGACCTGTACGATGAAGTGGTAACGGTCAATACCCCCGTATTCCGGCAATTTGACGACTTCACGCAACGGTTTATCCTCGCGCACGAGCGCGGGCACATAGACCTTGTAACCAGTAATGAGTTGGAGGCCGACGAATACGCCTTTAACCGGATGGCAGGCCGCGAGCCGCTGTCGTTGCGGAAAAGCGTGCTGGCGCTGCAAACAGCCCTGCCCTTTACGCATCCCGCCCATGCGGAACGGTTGCGCCAGCAAGTGCGCCGCGCCTTGCTGTGGGATGCCCAACACGGCAACCCCGACGCGCTGGAAGAACTGGATTATATCGACCGTTACGCCTCCTACTACGACACCTACACCGGGTCCGAACAGGAAGAATATAACCGGCAAGTGCAGGACACCCTCAATCGCTATGCAATAAACGAATTTAACAGCGGTTATAAGTTAGATACCCCTACAATTGTGTTGCTGGCGGTATTTGCCGGATTTTTGTTTTTGATTTTAAAAAAATAAATAATGGCTCCAATAATACCATTAATAGTAAGTGCAGTAGTATCTATTGGCTCATCGGTGATGGGGATGGTATCCTCCAACCGGCAGTCCAGTGCATTGGAAAAGGCGGCAGCGGAACAGCGGGCTTCGGCGGAAGCTATGGCCGACGCTAACCGCTATCAGTCCGATTTGGGATTACAGGGTACACAACTGGAAGCATTACTGGCGAACGAAAAAACAAAAAACTATTACGCCGGCTTGCAGGCGGGCATTCTCATTATCGGAATAGTCGCGGTAGGCATTATGGCGTTAGTGAAACGAACCAAAAACTAAAAGTTAAAAACTATGACTACTGCCGAAGCCATTGCACAAGCCACACAGATTGAGGGCAACCTCAATACAGGCATATTCAGCCTTTCAACGGATGATGATGTGTTGGTGTACTTATTCTTTGCAGGCTTGGTGATTGCGGTCTATTTTTATTTTAAGTACAAAATCATTAAAAAATAAAAGTTATGACGGTAGCAGAGATGGAAATAGAAATAAGGAATAATGAGAAGGAAATAGCTTCGCTGACTTTGAGGCGCGATAATTTAAAAATTATCGTTGCCGCACTGGAAGCCCAAGCTACCGCATTGGAATCAAAACTGTCCCAGCTGATTAGGGACGAATAAAATATAATGGCATGGGCATTATAAACACTATATCAAAAATTACTGGAGAGGATTTTCTTCTTAGCGAACTAGTACGAACAAGGAAGGCAATTCCCAAATTAAAAAATGAAATAGAAGAACTGGAAAACTATCAGGACGAACTAAAGGAGCGTATTGCTTATGCCCAAAAATCCATCTCTAACATCACCGGGCAGCCGGTTCCGGACGACGCCACTGCCACTACCACCAGCGGCGGCAGTAGCAGCAGCAACAATGCCCTTATCATCGGCTTAATCGTGATTGTGGTCATGGCTTTCCTGATTGCAAAAATATTTAAAAAAAATAAATAATGAAAATTACTAATACAGAAGTAAATGATTTTGGCCGTGCAAATACCTACTCTACGGGGTTAGTATATGCTGACCTTTTCGTTTTAAACAGAATTATTGTTATCTTCCCTATTTACATAAGCTCTTATGAAGTGCCTTTTAAAATATTTTTTTCTGAGAATATAGGGAGAAAAAAAACTACGATTATCAATGAAAATTCCACCAATGTACTGGGTAAGTATGGCACCTACTTTGAATACACCAGTGGTGTTACATTAGCTATACTGGATGACGGTTCTTATGAGTTGTATTTCTCGCCAGAGTTGAAAAATATAGTACTCCCGCTCAATTCTCCGATTTCGGAAGTACTCATAAGGGATAACTCGCCCGTTACGGATACGTCAATCATTGAGGAGCCGGGTATCGACATAGAGATAATTCCCAATGAACCAGACATCAGAACGACCGTTCCCGAAGAATCCGACATCAACACCGATGCGCTCCCAACGAATCCTGCCGGCAGCAAAATATTTATTTTTTTATTGATTGGGGGGGCAGTGGCTGTGCTTTTAGTTTTATTCGGGATGCTAAAAAAAAGAAAATAGACTTTTAGAACATAGCCTTACTTATGGGAAAATACGATGACATATATCCGCGCGGCGTGGTGATTGACTGGGCACAGTCGCCGGTAAGGCTGCATCCGGGCGTTCCGCAAGAAGCGCAGGAACACGCCGTATTCTGGCTCAACCGGAACGGAATACTTTATAAAACAATACAGGATGCCCTATACTGGTCGGGTAGCCTAACCCCCGAATTGAATTTAAGTCCGGGCGAAAAAGCGTTTTTCCATTCCGCTAATCTATCCCCTGATTTTGTAGAATTGGTGCGGGAAGAAGACGCCCTATTTGCGTCCAGCGTTCCATACAATCGCTATTACCGCGTATCGACCATAGACGTGCCCTATGCCCTGTCCATAAGCGCCAGCCCGGGCGACCATTCTACAATATGGATTAGCAAAAGCGGCCGCCCCTATGCGACCCGCAACTTGGCGCTGGAAGACGACCTGGCGAAAAGCATCGTTCATCCCCAGTCGGTACAGCCGGCGCCGGCGGTGGTACCCACTATGCTGGACGACACTGCCGAGTTCCTCTTCGGCTCTACTTTTGGCTGGCTCGTATTACTGTTTATCGCGTTCCTGCTTATCCGGCTGTTTAAAAAAGGAAGCCCGGCGCCTGCCGCCCCTAAATCTGTAAATCCGAAAATCGAAAATGTCTCCTGAACAAACCATACAAAACGCCGTCCTGTACCTCCCGCCCCGCAACCCGCGCGGCGTGGATGTGGGCGATGTGGCGCGCATGTTTCCCCCCGAACAAATAACAAAAAAAGAAAATACCATGATGAATTTTGAAACCGGCGGCAATGAGGCAATATACCTCTACCCCCGCCACCGTCCCCGCTACCGCCGGACGAATAATGCGCTGCCGGCAACCGATACCGGTACGCAGCATACGGATATACTCCCCGCCGACGAACAGGAAGCCTATACGCTTGCCGGCGCAAGGGCATACAACGCCTACCGGCAACAAAACCGCCAATCGCGATGGATACGCGCCGCGCTGTTTGTCCTGCTGGTGGCTTTAATCGTGAAAATATTGAAATAACCATTTAAAATTTACTATTATGTTAAAAAAACACAAAACTTTGATTATCCTGGCGGCTGTTGCCGCAATCGTAACGCTTGGCTACAAGTATTACAAGAAGCATCCGGAACTGTTAGCGAAGAAAACAGAGTAAGCAGTTGGCAGCGATGACCTCCGGGACAAAAGCGACGTTATTCACCCTTGTGGTAGCCGCCGGCATCGGGCTGACCGTCTGGCTGGCTTCCCGCGCCCGCAAGAAAGAGGGCGAGGACACGGATGATAGCGCGTTCCCCTTGCGTTACGGCTCGCGCGGGGAGGAGGTGAAGCAAGTGCAGTATGCCGTGAACGTCCTCCTTGCCCGCCTGCCCGGTGAGTACGACTTTGCGCCCCTCACGGTAGACGGCATCTGGGGAGACAAGACCGACCACGCCCTGCGCATGACCTTCCTTGCCAACATGACCGAAGTGATGATTACGAAAGAAAAGTACAACGTTATCATCGGCACGCTGGCTTCTTGAATGGTTTTTTGAATGGAGAATGGAGAGTGGAGAATTGATTAACGACTCATGACTAACGACTAACTTATGAATTTTGATGATATAAAATTGAACCTTACCACCGACGTGGTGCTTCCCATGCGCGAGCTCTACATGCTCGTTGCCGCGCTGTTTGCGGGCGGGCTGATACTTATTATTATTCACAAAGTTATTAAGTAAACCCTTAAACTGTAAAATCGTGCTTATCTACGAACAGCATCTACCCACAACGTTCCGGGACGCCTTTACCGCAAAGGTGCAACGGATAGCCGCGCAGCTCGGCATACCCGCCGACTGGCTGATGGGCGTAATGTGGCAGGAAAGCCGCCTGCGCCCCGCTGCCCGCAATGCAGGCTCCGGCGCTACCGGGCTTATCCAGTTCATGCCCGCAACGGCGACGGCGCTTGGCACGACAACGGACGCCCTCGCCGCGATGGACGCCCTTGCCCAGTTGGACTGGGTGCAAAAATACTTCGCTCCCTATGCCGGCAAGCTGCATTCGTTTGCCGACACCTATTTTGCGGTATTTTTTCCGGCGGCTATCGGCAAGCCCGACAGCTGGGTGCTGTCGTCCGCCAAGCAGTCGGCGTATAAGGTTGCGACGTATAATAATATCTATGACCTCAACCGCGACGGGCAGCTGACCGTCGCAGAAGTGAAGAATAAACTGCCCGATGTGGAGGGCTTAAAAAAAAAGCGGCAGCCATAGATGTGGGACTGGTCGCAAAAGTATTTGATAATTTTTTTAACGACTATACTGTGATGGATAAATATATAAATTGGACAATCGTAATTCTCTTTTTAACCCTGCCCCTGTTAATGGGCTACAAGTTAATTAAGAATTAGCTGGTCAAAAACCTGAAACTTTAAACCTTAAACTTACGTTATGACTTATAACTCACATTTGCCGGCTATAAAAGGAGCGTCGTCGTCGTTCCTGAATGAGCCCATTGTCGGGCGGTTTACGCTTAAAAAAATGCTGGCCGTGCTGGTTGCCCTCATGGCGCTTTACTTTGCGTGGAAGTTCTTTTTGAAAAAATCCGAAAAGGAAAAAGCCGCCGAAAAAGCGGCGGAAGCCATCAACGGGCTGGCGATTGAGGAGACCAATTTGTCGCTGTCGCAGGGCGACATTAACCTGATAGCGCAGGAACTGTACAGCGCCATGAAAGGCGTGGGAACGGACGAGGATGCTATAATCTCCCTGTTCAACCGCATTTCGACAAAAGATGATTTGCTGGCTGTCATGAAGCGTTTCGGCACGCCCGAATACGGCAGCTGGTGGCTGGGGCATAAATACCTCGACCTTACGGGCTGGCTCAAAGAAGAACTGTCGGGCGATACGCTGAACAGTGTTCGCAATGTGTTCCTGAACTACGGTATCCCTTTTTAATTCAGATTAAAATTATGGAACGTATAAGAAACGAAAGCAGCCTTGTAGAAATCATGCGGAAACCCGATGCGATAAAGCAGTCGGAAGACGGCAACACCTTTTATCTGGGCTATGCCTGGACCGGCTCGCCGGCGCCCGATGACCCCGCATGGAGCATTGAACGCATCGCCACCGACCCCGATACCGGGATGATAGAACGTATGTACCCCAACGGCGAAAAGCGGCGGTACGATTTCCGTTTTTCCGAATGCGAAAACTATAATTATTCTTTTGCGAAATGACACGTGAATTGCTGATAGAACCGTTATCCGGGCAACCGATGCTGCTGCCCGCAACCATCGACCCTGTACCGCTTATCGAAGCCGAAGCGGAAGCGCGCGAAAAGGGCGACGAAGAAACGCTGGAAGCGGCCAACACTGCGATTGGTACGCACAATTCCTCCACAGAAGCGCACACGGATATTCGCACGTCTATCTCGAACAATACTACCCTGATTAAAGCCCTGCAAGGCGTGGGAGGGTACCTCACGGCGCACGATTTCGGCGTGGCTGTTCCCCTGCAACAGGCATTGACCGATTATGCGCTCGAACAGATAGCCATTACCGACCCCCTCGAAATATTTAACGGTACAAAAATCAAGAATACCTTCAACAACCATGTCTGGGTGCTTGCCAACACGCCCGATACCACGCCCCCCGTCTTTGAATGGATAGACGACGGCGACGACGTGGTCGACGTGCCGAACACGTCTATCGCTGACATCAGCGCCGACGCCGATGACGCGGTCGTTACTTCCGGAACACTGGTAACCCTTTTAAAGAGCCTGTCCGGGCGCATTAAGGCGTTACTTGCCCGCTTCCATCCCACCACCGGACACGCGCACACCGGCGCCGACAGCCCGAAGATAGCATACAGTAACATCACCGACACGCCCGACATTCCCGCCGCACAAGTCAATTCCGACTGGAACGCGACAGAGGGCGTGGCGCAGATATTGAATAAGCCCGCTATTCAGCTGTCCACACCGGTATATACTTTTATTGTGGACAGCAACGAGGCGTTAGCTGCGTGGGCTAATAATGCTGCCGGCAACGACTATTCGCATGTGTTCATAAAGAAAGGAACATGGACAAGCGATAAAGGAGTAAACCTTAGCATCGCAGGCACGAAGGTAGTTGTAGGAGATGTGGATAGTTTGCTAAATTTCACGTCGAAAGATGCGTTAATGTATTCTTCCCTTCCGACTTCGCCGGAGTATTGGATGCTGGGGGTTAATGTCGTCGCCTTCTCCATCGACCAATACGGCGTCGCCGAGTCTTACCTCAATTGCACGAATTTGACGAATTGCACCGGAACCAGTACCGGTACCGGTAAGTGCTGCGTTTACGAAAATTGCACGAATTTGACAAATTGCGCCGGATATTCCACAAGCAACAGCTACGGCTTCCTTTACACCTCTTGCAAAAATTTGACGAATTGCACCGGCACCTCCACCGGCGTCAAATCCTGCTGTGTTTACGGCTTTTGCAAGAATTTGACGAATTGTACCGGAACCGGAAATAGCACAGAAAGCACCGGCTATTGTTACAACCAATGCACGAATTTGACGAATTGCACTGGCATCAGCAACAGCGAAAAAAACTCCGGCTATTGTTACAGCGATTGCAAGAATTTGACGAATTGCACCGGCACCGGAACCGGCAACTCATGGTCCTGCTGTTACTACCAATGCACGAATTTGATGAATTGCACCGGAACCGGCACCAGCAACGACTACGGTTATGGTTACATTAATTGCAATATAATGATATTTTGCAAACCCGGTGCTGCGAGTACAACGGCGACGTACAATATGTGCTACATGCACGCCTCCAGCATGACCGACCCTGTGGCAGATACGGCTGAGGGCGGTTGGAATGTAAGTTAATAACAACTAATATATGAAAAAAAGTACATTATTTTGGGTGCTGCTTGTTGCCGCCTTGCTTTGGTGGTGGTGGAAACAGCGGCAGGCGGCAACGGCAAAAGAACAGCCTGAAGCAAAAGAAGAGCCGGACGACCCCGACCCTGACCCCGTTGCCGTAGACGGCAGGGTGCCCATGTACACAACGCCGGGAATAATCAATGACCTCCTGCCGGAGGAACTCGATGAGCCGCCTGTGCATACCATGCCGAAACTGGTTGATGACCCCCTGCCGAGAGAACTTGTCAGGCAGCCATATGACTATTTGGTAACCGAGCCACCCGCTTATCCTATGCCAAAAAAACCAAATTACCATCCTTTAAATTTTAAAATTTTAGAACATGGCAACCAGACTTAAATTACGCACCAAACGTGAAATCGTATTACCCGCAAAGACGGGCAGCATCGTCGTTACCTTCCGCACGCGCAAGCACAAAGGGGCGATAAAAAATATCCGCAAAGTGTATGTTCCGAGAGGTGCAGAACAGGTGAATGTGCGTCTCAAACGGGGAACGGTAAACGGAAGCCGGCGAACGGCCGCCACCACGAAAAAAACAACCGCAAAACCCGCCGTTGCGAAAAAAAAAACCGTAAGCCATAAGCCGCAACCGGCAGTAAGCAGTAGGCCGTCGACAGCAACAATTGCGCCGGCGCGGGCAAAACAACAAACATTTTCCGAGCCGCTGCCCGCAGCCGTCCTGCGTGCGATGTACGCCTGTACGGCAGACAAGTATGATAAACACGACGGGCTAAAGGGTATCTATTACGACAAACGCAACGGGAATGCCGTAGCAAGCGACGGGAAAATTCTCGTGTGCCTGCCGGCGCAGATAAACACCGAGCGGATAATGGACAAAAAAGGTAACATTATCACTGCAAATTTCCCACAATACCTGCACCTTATTCCGCCCGTCGCCGATTTATCGTGGACACGTATTTCCAATGTCCCCACCGATGCGTGGGCAAAGCTGCTAAAAGACGTTATCGCCCGCTCGCCGAAAGGGGAACGCGTATTGGTAAAATACGGCGCTATTCGGCGCCATACACTGACGCTGGACGCAAAGCAGTTATTGAAAGCCGTTAATTTCCTCGCCGCGTCGGGCTGCAAGACGGTTACGGCTTTCTCGCATGACGAAACCCATCCCCTCATTCTTCGCCCCGTCGAAGGAAATCCCCTGCACCTTGCATTAGTGATGCCTGTATCTGATGGCGGCAATTTGCACGCTACGACATTAACTTATTAAGATGATGAAAAAAATTACTTTCATTCTCCTTGCCTTGCTCCTTACGGGATGCAGCTGCATGACAGTTGCGCCCGCACATGCGCCCATTCCCGCACACGCGCCTGTGCCGACCGGCGACCTTTCCTTCAAAGAAGCCCTGCACCTCGCGGGCGGCGAAGCGAACCTGCGGACGCTCGACAGCCTTGTACGAATTAAGAACTAAGAGTTACGCAAACGCGCCGGCTTTTTTCCGTATCTGTTCCTGACTGACCGGTGTGGTTGTACCGGCATAAATCGAAGTGATGGCTAAGGAACTATGGTCGGCTTGCCCTTGCACGAAGTTCGCTGCTACGCCATCGGCAAGCATGTTCGTAATGCCGGTATCTTTTAACGAATAAAACTGCACCTCTATCGGAAGGCCTATAATTTTTCGCAATTTGCTCCAATACCGTGCTATTTCGCGCGAATTAGCATGTTTTATTCCCGGTACAAATTGGTGTTGTTTATCGAACGAAAAAAGGTAGTAGTTTTTGTTCCCGTTCAATTGCAAGTGTTGTATGTAGGGCAGCATCGCATCCGGTATGGTACGGATACTGTCCTTATCATTTTTTGCAATCTCTTTTCGCACCAAAATTGTTTGCTTGGTTAAATCCATGTCGCTTACTTTTAAATACGATATTTCATTTGGGCGCAAAAAACAATAATAACACATCATACACATGGCGAGGTAATTTTTATTATGCTTGGAAAGGTAATCACACAACGCCTTCCGGAGCGTCGGCGAAATTAGTTGCCGTATTTTTTGCGTCTTTCTTTTTGCGATTTTTACCATGCCATCGAATGGATTATTTGCAATATAATTGTATTGTTTTATCCAATTAAACAGTACTTTATAGAACAATAGGTAATTGTTATATGTTCTGTTCGACAGTTTCGGATTTTGTTTTATGGCCAGCATGAAATCGGCAGCCGTGCGTTTGTCGAATTGGCATACATACATTTCTGGCGTTTCCAATTTATGAGTAATGTACTCACGTATAAATTTCACATACGACCGGTACGACCGGAGCGAATTTTCTTCCAGCTCTTTTTCCTGAATAGCCATATAGGTTGAAAGTACATCCATCAGTTTATGATATGATTTCGGCGCTTCGTCTGCAATAAAGGGATTCCAACCATTGCATAATTTCTCATTTATATCAATGATGAGTTTTCGCGCCACAAGCCGGCGTTGCGTAACAGAACGGATACGATTAAGTTTGATTTTTTTTCGGCGCAGTTGTCCAGTTAGAGGGTATATCGCGTAATATGACACAAACCATTCTTTGCCTTCCGTCAGGCGAGCGGGTATGTACGCGAGGCTTGATTTTTTTTGTTGGAAGATGGACATTTTTTTTTTACACTTTTTAAAAGCAATTTTCAAAAAGCGTAAAAAGTTATTGTCTCGTTTCTGTCCCGAAATTTTCCCTACATTAACCACATCCGTTGCTACGTATGGCTTCCGAAACTTTCAGCGGAGAGAGGGGGATTCGAACCCCCGGTACAGTTTCCCGTACGACAGTTTAGCAAACTGTTGGTTTCAGCCACTCACCCACCTCTCCGGAGGGTTCAAAAAACGGACTGCAAAGATAGTAAAATTTCCGGAAGAAATGAAAATTTAAAAAATTACTGTAAGTTTGTACTTGTGAAAACGATTTCTCTTTTACCCTATGCGCAATCGCAACGCCTTGAAGCCGGCTGCGACGAAGCGGGGCGCGGCTGCCTGGCGGGGCCGGTATTTGCCGCCGCCGTTATTTTGCCGCCCGGCTTTTATCATCCGCTGCTCAATGACTCCAAGCAGATGAGCGAAGGGCATCGCCATACATTGCGTGAAATTATCGAACGCGAGGCGGTGGCGTGGGGCGTAGCAAGCGTTACGAATGGGGAGATCGACAAACTGAATATTCTCCGGGCGTCTATCGCCGCCATGCACCGCGCATTGGACAAGATGAAAACGCCTCCCGGTTTTATTTTAGTGGACGGCAACCGTTTTTATCCGTACCGAGATATTCCGCATCAGTGTATCGTGAAGGGCGACGCCGTGTATGCGGCAATTGCAGCGGCTTCGGTGCTTGCCAAAACGCACCGCGATGAATTTATGCAGGCGATTGCCGGCGAATATCCGCCATACGGCTGGGAACAGAACAAAGGCTATCCCACCAAAGCCCACCGCGAGGCTCTTCGCCAATATGGCGCCACGCCTTACCACCGGAAGAGTTTCCGCCTGACGGATGAACAGCTCCCGCTCCTCTGATTTCCCTGTGTTAATACGGACATCCGCAAGCGGGATTGAGCATGCGGACTTTTTGCCTGTTCCGGCGATGCGCCGGTTCGTCGACAGCTCCGAACGAGTAGTATAAAAATAATTCATGGGAGCCGCTGTTCCATCCGCGCAAATTCCCGCCGGCGGTAATGAAATCAAAACTGTAGCCCAGTTTGAACAAATAGGTTTCCAACCCCACCGACAGCACGCCGGCGAATGTTTGCTGTTGCAGCGGCGTTCTCAGTGCCGCGCCGGCAAACAAGCCGCCGCTTCGTATGGTTGCGCCGGCAATCAAATAATTAAAACCGGCTTGGCGGATATATTTTACTTGCGGCGTCAATGCTACGTTTTCGAACATAGCCCATTCGTTTAACAAACGCAATGCGCTTTCGCCGGCAAGCGCAAAAGTCGCCTGCGCGTGCGCCGTCATTTTCATGGACGGACGCCCATACGTTATATACGTTTCGTCGCCCGGCGCGCCGATGTGTTGAATCGCCACGCCCGCTTGAAAAGCAGGATGCGCCAACAATAACCCGGCGGCAAAATCCACTCGTTGGGAAGAAAACCCTTCGACCGGAAAGTATGTTGTGCCGCCGGTACCCACCATGTCAGGGAAAACTACGTTTTGCGAATTGCGTTGCAGGTTGTAGAATACCGCTTGCAATGCCGGGCGCAACATTATATTTTCCGACAGGGGAAAAGCATACGCATACGTTAATCCTGCCGAAGTAGTCTGAAATAGTCCCCCTGCCGCGCGGTCGTTCATCACAAACAATCCGAATCCGCTGTTCCACGAAGGGAGGTAGGCATTCCCGTCAATATAAAAAGTGGTGTACACATTGCCGGCGACGGTAAATTGACTGCGCGCCGCCGCATTGGCATAATACCGCCCGGCTGCGCCTGCCAACGCCGGATTGGCGTACAGCGGAGCGGCAAGGCTATTGCTGAAAACCATATCCTGCGCTCCGGCGGAAAATACCGGCATAAACAACGCTACCAACAGCCGGCTGAAAATATGTGGAAAACGATGCAACAAAAGCGAACAGAAATTTTTGTAAAGATAAGTTTTTTTATAAAAATTTGCACAATCAAGTAATAAAAGTTACCTTTGCAAAACCAAATCGCGGAGTAGAGCAGTTGGTAGCTCGTCGGGCTCATAACCCGGAGGTCACAGGTTCGAGTCCTGTCTCCGCTACCAAAACTTAAAAAGAGGCTGTTTGAAAAAGCAGCCTCTTTTTATTTTTCACGGGATGGTTTACTTTAACCCGGAAAACTCCACGCCCATTAGTTCTGCGATGCGTTTCGGAATATCGGTATTGTCCAATTTGCCGCTGAAACGTTCGCTGCCTGCGCCAATGGCGTAAACAGGAACCATAGTGCCGGTATGCCCTTTGGTTGGCCATGCGCAGAATGCGTTGCTGTTTATTTCCTGTACGAAAACGGCTTTCTCGTCGGTTGGTTCAGACTCCAACGAGCGTTGTTGCCCGTCAAACGCCAACGGATGGACGGCATATTTTCCGTCGCGCCCCAATGACAAACCGCCGGTTTCATGGTCGGCAGTAACGAGTATCAATGTTTCATCGGGATGTTGGCGGTAGAAATCCATGGCGATTTTTACCGCTTCCGAGAAGTCGATTGTTTCGTGAATCACTGCCGCGCCGTCGTTCGCATGGGCTGCCCAGTCGATTTGGCCGCCTTCAATCAGGGCAAAAAATCCGTCGGGGTTGTATAAGGTTTTAATGGCCGCCTGCGTAATTTGCGGCAAAGTCAAATCGCCTTCCTTGCGGTCAATAGCATAGGGTAGCCGCCGGTGTTCCTTTTCGCTTTCGGCCTGCACCAGCACGATTTTTCCGGCATCGCCGGCCAGTTGCGCCGCGCCTTCGGGGCCGCGTACAATGCGGTATCCGGCCGTTTCCAACTGTTCATAAATATCCGCCTGATCCTTATTTTTTCCTTTCGGGTAGATAAATCCGCTGCCGGCAAAAAAATCAAAACCGGTGGAAGCGGCTTGTGTGGCTATTTCGTAATAGTTGCTACGCGACAGGGAAGTGGCATAAAAAGCGCCCGGCGTAGCGTGGTCGATGCTCACGCTGGTGGCGACGCCAATCTTGTATCCCGCACGGTGCAAAGGATAGGTAAGCGAGGCAAAATGCGTAATGCTATCCGGCGCGATACCCATCATGTTATTATTTGTTTTATGTCCGGTAGAAAGCGCTGTAGCTGCCGCCGAGGAACAGGTTACTAACGTATTTGCCGAATAGGTGGTTACCAATCCGGTAATGGGGAATTGCGTAAACGACACGCTGCCGCTGCCGTGTACGCCGTTTTTAGCGGCGATATAGTCTTCGGTGAGCGTTACGTGCGCCAGCCCCATGCCGTCGCCGATAAATAAAAACACATACTTGGGATGAGGCGCGGAAGAGGTACAAGCGGAAAAAACGATGCAACCTATGAGCGCTACTGCTAAAAAGAGTTTTTGTTTCATGTTTATATTACGTTATTTGTGGCCGCAAAGTTACCGTTTATTTTCGAGATGGCAAAAAGAGATAGGATAACGTAGATTCAAGTTTTTTTAAATGAAATAAAATTTGTGAATAAAAAATAAAGTAATATATTTGCAGCGTTAAAGTTCTTTTTTATGGGTTAATGATAGTCCGACAAAGTGACTATTTTGTTTAGTATTGGAATCTGGTAAATTTCAAGAAGAGTAAAGGAACTTTTATTCACAAATAAGCGTGGATTTTTGTTTATTCTTTACTCAGGTTACCAGAGCCTCAATACTAATAAATAAGATTCCACGTTTTGTTTTTGCATGTGTTTAAACACCAAATTTACGAAACGAAACGTGAAATTGGCGGCGATAAGTAAATCGTAGCAAGGGGTTGTTTTATAGAAAAAGTTTGTGTTTGAAAACAACCCTGATGCTACGAAAAGAACATAGACAATAGACAAAAAAATTAAATATTAACCTTAAATAATAATGTTATGAAACAAACTTCCTTCTTTTTTGCAATGCTTATAAGCGTTGCAACAAGTGCACAAAGCCACATTAGCATTCAAATGCTTGAAGCGACACACACCGCTTCGCCAATGGTAAAATTCCGAATATCGTGGAGCGATGTTCCTATCGTAATCGGAGAAACACACAATGCTAAAATATGGGTATGGGTAGATTTTCTAAAAGTAAATGCCGACAACACGACTTCCGGCAA